>JBBRGM010000001.1:0-38573 GCA_038240725.1 Burkholderiales bacterium
ACTTTGCCGGAATCAGCGTTGGAAGGCTTAGCTAGTTTGCGGGATTCGCTGCCGGAGTCTGAGCTTCGCACAGCGTTGCAAAAGATGGTCGGACGCCACCGGCGTTAGACCGCGATGATGAGCCGCTCGAAAACTAAAAAACCGAGTGCAGTGAGCGCCAGGATCAGCGTGTATTTGAGAATCTGCCAGCTGAAGCGAAGCCAACGGCGATCTTTAGTGATGAGGAAGGTCACGACGGATGCGCCGATCGCGATGAGAAGCAGGAATCCAATTGCGCGAAAGACAATGCCGGTCATCGATTTCGGGCCACGCTAACCGCATATCCAACCAAATATCCCGACATTCGCGTCGGCTAGTTGTATTGCCCCTGCAGGTTGAAGAATGCGGGCGCCTCTTCCACGCGATCGAAGCTGGAAAATTCCCAAGTCGAAGGATCGTCGAGTAAAGCCCGAGCAAGCTTGTTGTTCAGCGCGTGACCGGATTTGTGTGCGGTAAAGGTCCCGATCAGCGGATGCCCTAGGAGATACAAGTCACCTATCGCATCGAGCACCTTGTGCTTTACGAACTCGTCTTCGTAGCGAAGGCCGTCCGAATTAAGCACGCGATACTCGTCCATCACTACCGCGTTGTCCAAACTACCTCCGAGGCCTAAGCCCTGCGAACGCATCGTCTCGACGTCCTGCATGAATCCGAACGTTCGCGCACGGGCGATCTCCTTCACGTACGAGGTCGTAGCGAAGTCGATCTGGATACGCTGACTGGACTGCTGGAACACGGGGTGATTGAAAGCGATGCTGAAGTCCATGCGAAAACCGTTGTACGGGTCGAACCTCGCCCACTTGTCGCCTTCACGCGCTTCCACCGTCTTCAGCACACGGATAAATTTCTTCGCGGCCGCTTGTTCTGCGATGCCGGCCGACTGGATCAAGAAAATGAACGGACCCGCGCTGCCATCCATGATCGGTACTTCGCCAGCAGTCAAATCGACATAGGCATTGTCCACACCGAGACCGGCGAATGCGGACATGATGTGCTCCACGGTCGCTACCTTTACGCCATCGCGTTCGAGACACGATGACAGCCGCGTATCGCCAACGCGCGTCGCCTCGGCTTTGATGTCGACCGGAACCGGCAGATCGATTCGCCGAAAAACGATGCCGGTATCGGGCGCAGCGGGACGCAGCGTGAGATACACCTTGTCTCCGGTGTGGAGGCCGACGCCGGTAGCGCGGACGATATTTTTAAGCGTGCGTTGATGGATCATTGCGTGTTTCCGCCGCGGGCGCCGGTTTCGGCACTGCGCGGAGTAGCTAAGGAGTTGATTCCTTTAGTATACACGATTCTTCTCCACCTCGAGATTACAAATGTTCGCGGCCGAAGGTCCGGCGGCTATGCGACACCTCGTCAGTCGGCTTGCTTGCGCAGGAACGCGGGGATGTCCAGCAGTTCTACCCCCGACTGGCGCATCGCCTCGACCGTGGTTTCGCGGTTCCTTCTGCGCATCACCGCGGGTGCCTCGAGCTGATCGTAATCGACAACTTCCAGAGATCCGCTGTCCGTACCGGTCTTGACCATCGTCAACGGTTTGGTTTGGGTCCGGTTGACGGGGCTGCCGAGGCCGGTCGCCACGACCGTCACGCGCAGATTTTCTGCGATGCCTTCGTCGATCACGGTTCCGACGATCACGGTCGCATCTTCCGCCGTGAACGCGCGAACCGTAGTCATAACGTCATTCACCTCTTTCATCTTGAGGGTTCCATTCGCCGTGATGTTCACCAGCACACCGCGCGCTCCCGCGAGATTCACGTCTTCCAACAGCGGACTTGCGACGGCTTGCTCGGCAGTAGACTTCGCACGATGCGGTCCGGAACCCATCGCCGAACCCATCATCGCCATACCCATCTCCGACATCACGGTGCGAACGTCGGCAAAGTCGACGTTGATCATGCCGGGGCAGTTGATTACTTCCGCGATACCCGCGACCGCACCATGAAGAACGCCGTTGGCGGCCTTGAATGCGTCGAGCATGCTGATGTCTTCACCGAGCACCTGCATCAGTTTCTCGTTGGGGATCACGATCAGGGAATCGACGTGCTTCGACAGCGCTTCCAAGCCTTCATGCGCAATCCGCAAACGTTTGCCTTCGAACTGGAACGGTTTCGTCACCACCGCTACAGTCAAAATGCCGAGCTCGCGCGCGATCTCCGCGAATACCGGCGCAGCGCCGGTTCCCGTCCCGCCGCCCATGCCGGCGGTCAGGAACAACATATCTGCGCCCTCGATCAGCTCGATGATGCGCTCGCGATCTTCGATCGCAGCCTGACGGCCGACTTCCGGATTGGCTCCAGCGCCCAATCCTTTGGTCACGCCCGAGCCGAGCTGCATCAACGTCTTCGCGCGATTGCGCGAGAGCGCCTGCGCGTCCGTGTTCGAGCAAATGAATTCCACGCCCTGCACGCCCATGTCGATCATGTGATCGACGGCGTTGCCGCCGCATCCACCTACGCCAACGACTTTGATTACTGCTTCCTGGGGAAGTGTGTCGACCAGTTCGAACATGTTTATCTCCTCAATTAAAAAATGCCATGAACATCGATTCAGTCTGACGCGTGCTGCCTGGCGTTCGCCGACCTAAAAATTTCCTTGGATCCAAGTTCTCATGCGCTCGAACACTTGCTTGAACGACGCGCTTTGCATGCGAACGTTTTGCTCACGCTCATGCGTCGTCAGCCCGGCAATCAGCAGCCCCACGACGGTGGAGTAGCGTGGATTGCGTACCACTTCGGCAAGCCCGGCAACGTAGTTGGGAACCCCTACTCGCACCGGCATATGAAAAATCTCTTCGCCCAGCTCGACCATGCCCTGCATCGCGCTGCTGCCTCCGGTAATCACGATCCCCGATGACAACAATTCCTCGAGGCCGCTGCGACGCAGCTCAGCCTGGATCAATGAATACAGTTCCTCGACGCGCGGCTCGATCACCTCGGCCAGCGTTTGCCGCGAGAGCTGGCGCGTGCCGCGATCGCCGACACCCGGCACGTCGACCATCTGATGCGAATCGGCAAGCTCGCGCAGCGCGCAGCCGAAGCGACGCTTGATCTCCTCTGCGTCTTTGGTCGGTGTGCGCAACGCCATTGCGATGTCATTGGTGATCTGATCGCCCGCGATCGGAATAACTGCGGTGTGACGGATAGCACCCTGCGTGAACACCGCTATATCCGAAGTGCCGCCGCCGATATCGATTAGACACACCCCCAGATCTTTTTCGTCTTCGGATAAAACCGCCATGGCCGATGCGAGCGGCTGCAGGATCAGATCTTCGACTTCCAGACCACAACGTCGCACGCACTTCATGATGTTTTGCGCAGCCGATACCGCGCCGGTCACGATGTGCACTTTCACTTCGAGGCGCACGCCGCTCATGCCGAGCGGTTCGCGCACGTCCTCTTGTCCGTCGATGATGAATTCCTGATTCAGAATGTGCAGGATCTGCTGATCGGTGGGGATGTTTACCGCCTTGGCCGTTTCGATGACGCGATCGACGTCGATCTGATTCACCTCACGGTCTTTGATCGCGACCATGCCGTGCGAGTTGAAGCTCTTAATGTGACTGCCGGCGATGCCGGTGAACACGTCCTTGATCTTGCAGTCCGCCATCAGCTCGGCTTCTTCGAGCGCGCGTTGAATCGCGTTGACGGTGGATTCGATGTTCACCACTACGCCCTTCTTCAATCCGCGCGATGGATGGCTGCCGTAGCCGATTACATCGAACCCGCCTTCAGGTTTGATCTCGGCCACCATCGCGACGATCTTCGACGTGCCGATATCGAGACCCACGAGTAGATTTTTGCTGTCCTTCGGTTTATTCATTTTTCTTATTTACCGTCATGCACCATGCGTCTTAATGATCGCGGCGCCACCACGGACCGCGAAGCCATTCGGATAGCGCAAGTCGATGCGGTACGTCCGCGAAGGCAGAGCGGCCAAGGTGCGCGAATACGCATATACGAATCGCTGCAGCCGATCGTCCATCTGCTCGCGCCCGAGTTGCAGCAAATCGCCGTCGTTCAGTTTGATTTGCCACGCGCGCCGTTCGGAGAGGACGATCTGCACCGGAAATTTACCGAGCGGCTGCAGCAGCTTTTGGAATGCGGCGTAGCGCTGGGCGACTTCCATCGACGTGCCATCGGGCGCGATGAACGTCGGCAAGGTCTCGTCGGTGGCCGCTTCGAATACATCGCCGTAGGTATCGACCAGCGCGATGTCGCGCCAGCGTGCGACGGCAACGTGTTCCTCGACTTCGACTGTGAGCCGATCCGGCCACTGACGCCGCACGTTCGCAGTACGCACCCACGGCAGCTTCTCGAATGCCGAACGCGCGTGCTCCAAATTCAGCGTGAAGAAGTTGCCCGAGAATTGGCCTGTTACCACACCGTGGACTTGATCGCGCGTCGTGTGCGTCATCCGGCCGGTAACCTCGACTTCGCGCAGCGGAAAAATCGGTAGATTGATAACGAAGATCAGCGCCGCGTACGCGATGAGTCCTCCCGACACGAGGTACAGGCCGGTCGCGATGCCGTTCAGGAGCCGGTGGTTATCCCACATGCGCGAGCTCCAGAATTTTGACGACCAACTGTTCGAAACTGATGCCGGCAACCTTCGCTGCCATCGGCACCAGACTATGACCGGTCATCCCTGGCGAGGTGTTCAGCTCGAGCAACGTTACGCTGCCGTCTGCGCGGCGAATCAAGTCGGCGCGACCCCAGCCCTCGCAACCCAGAGCTGCCGCCGCGCGCATGACCAGCGCTTGAATACGCGCTTCTTCGTCGGCGGGCAGCCCGCACGGACAAAAGTATTTCGTGTCGTCGCTGAAATACTTGTTCTGATAATCGTAGTTGCCCTGCGGCGCTTCGATCCTGATCAGCGGCAGCGCCTGCTCGCCGACGAATCCGGCAGTGAGCTCCTCGCCGGAAATAAACTCTTCCGCCAAGATCCATGAATCGTGCTTGGCCGCCAGCACGTAGGCGCCGGGAAGATCTTCCGCGCGCGTCACCTTGCTCAAACCGATAGTCGACCCTTCGCGCGCCGGTTTGATGATCATCGGAAACCCGAGATGCGCGGCCATCGCGGTCCAGTCCGTGTGGGCCGTGACCACCTCGTAGCGCGGTGTCGGTATTCCGGTAGCGAGCCAGACGAGCTTGGTCCTGACCTTATCCATGCACAACGCCGACGCCATCACGCCGCTCCCGGTATATGGAATGCCGAGAAGCTCGAGCGCACCTTGTACCGTGCCGTCTTCGCCGTAGCGCCCGTGCAGTGCGATAAACACGCGATCGAAGCCTTCACGCTGCAAGTCGAGCACCTCTCGCTCCGCCGGATCGAACGGATGTGCATCGACACCCGACGCACGCAGCCCCTGCAGCACGGCATTGCCCGACAGCAGCGAGATCTCGCGCTCGGCGGATTTGCCGCCCAGCATGACGGCGACCTTGCCGAATTGGCTCACGTGTGGTCGCCCACGATGCGCACCTCGCGCTCGAGTTGAACATTGAAGCGGTCCCACACCGTCTGCTGAACGCGCTCGATCAATGCCTCGATGTCGGCCGATGTCGCACCGCCCGCATTGATGATGAAGTTGGCGTGCTTGGGCGAGACCATCGCGCCGCCGATCCGAAAGCCTTTCAGCGCGCAACTCTCGATCAGACGCGCGGCATAGTCGCCGGTCGGATTGCGGAAAACCGAGCCCGCGTTGGGTTGATCCAGCGGCTGCGTTGCGATGCGCCGTTCAAGCAGTTGTTTGATGTTGCGGCGGGAGGTATCGCTGTCGCCGGGCATGAGCTTGAACCAAGCGGCGGCAAACCATTCATCGAGAAACGTAGAAGCGCGGGCCGCTTCGATCGACAACCCGGCGGGTCTGACATAGCGATAGCCGATGTCATACGCGTCCGGACTGCGCTGTATCAGCTCGCCGTTCTGCTGCAGACAGCGCACCGAATCGACGATGTCCCAGGTCTCGACGCCGTAGCAGCCTGCGTTCATCGCGAGCGCGCCGCCGACAGTGCCTGGAATGCCTGCCAGAAATTCAGCGCCGGTGAGCCCGTGAGTTGCCGCGAAGCGCGCAACCTTCGGACTCGCTACGCCGGCTTCCGCGTACAGGAGCAGTTCGCCGGCGTCGTTTTCCTCCAAACGGATGCCGTCGAGCGCACCGTGCGTAAACACGACGGTGCCGCGCAACCCACCATCGCGCACGAGCAGGTTGCTGCCGAGCCCGACCACGTAGATCGGCTCATCTCGCGGAATGGTTTTGATGAAGCGCGCGAGATCCTGCAGATCGCGCGGAAAGTATGCGCGGTCCGCGGGCCCGCCGACACGCCAGCTGGTATGTTTGCGCATCGGCTCGTTGCGGCGGAACTCGCCACCCAAACCGCGCTCGGCGATGCGTTCGAGCTCAGTCATGTCCATGCGTTGCCGCCTGTGGATGGTTGCTCGACAACGCTGTCGAGGTCAGCAGGCCCGGCACCGTGCCGATCGAACCGGCGCCCATGGTGATCACCACGTCGCCATCGCGCGCGAGGTCACGAATTGCCTGCGGCATGTCGCCGATCTGCTCGACGAATATCGGTTCGACTTTCCCGACCACGCGCAAAGCGCGTGCAAGGGCGCGTCCGTCTGCCGCGACGATCGGCGCTTCGCCAGCGGCGTACACTTCCGCCAGCAGCAGCGCGTCGACAGTCGACAGCACGCGAACGAAATCTTCGAACACATCGCGGGTGCGCGTATAGCGATGCGGCTGGAAGGCCAGCACGAGCCGGCGACCGGGGAATGCGCCGCGTACGGCGGCCAGCGTCGCTTCCATCTCGACCGGGTGATGACCGTAGTCGTCAATCAAAGTAACGCTGCCGCCGCCAACGGCATCGACATCGCCGTAGCGCTGAAAGCGGCGGTCTACACCTTTGAATTCAGCGAGCGCACGAGCAATAGCATCTTCCGGGATCTGCAGCTCCAGACCGACGGCGATCGCAGCGAGCGAGTTCAGCACGTTATGCAAGCCGGGTAGATTTAAAACGATGTCGATGGTTTTACCCGCTGCGCCGTTCGCCTTGATCTCGGCGGTAAACCGCATGCGGCCGCTCTCGTGCACCACGTTAACGGCGCGTATCTGCGCCTGCTCCGAGAAGCCGTACGTGGTGATCGCCTTGGCGATGAGCGGCATGATCGCGCGCACGTTGGCATCGTCCACGCATAGCACCGCCATGCCGTAGAACGGAAGACGTTGCACGAAGTCCATGAACGCCTGACGCAAACGGCTGAAGTCGTGGCCGTACGTCTCCATGTGATCGGCATCAATGTTGGTGATGACCGCAAGCACCGGTTGCAGATACAGAAACGACGCGTCCGATTCATCGGCTTCCACGACGATGAACTCGCCCTTGCCCAGTTTCGCGTGCGAGCCTGCCGCTTCGAGACGCCCGCCGATGACGAAGGTCGGGTCCATCCCCGCTTCTGCCAGCACACTTGCGATCAAACTCGTCGTCGTGGTTTTCCCGTGCGTACCTGCGACGGCGATGCCTTGCCGCAAACGCATCAGCTCGGCGAGCATCAATGCGCGCGGCACAACCGGTATGCGGCGTGCACGAGCAGCGCCGACTTCAGGATTGTCCGATTTCACTGCAGTCGAGGTGACCACCGCATCCGCGCCTTGCACCTGGCCGGCATCGTGACCGCGATACACCTGCGCGCCGAGCGTTTGCAAACGCCGCGTGACTGCGCTCTCGCTCAAGTCCGATCCGCTGACCTGGTAGCCGAGATTGAGCAGCACTTCCGCGATTCCGCTCATGCCGGAGCCGCCGATGCCTACGAAGTGCACGCGTTTGACTTTATGCTTCATCGCTCAAGAATCGGAGTCGCGCGCTCGCGCCAGCAGAAATTGCAGACGCAGATCGCCCAGATCTTGGCATCGCGTTTCGAGTATCGCGCGCGCCTTCGCGCGGACCCGCATACGACTCAGTCCCGGCGGTCGTTTGGTTATCGGTTTGCTGCTCTTGTTCAAAGCCATCGTGTTCCTCATCTGAATTTCATCCCGCCGCGGCCATGCACACGCCAGCCACGTCGGCGGTAGCAGTCGGCTTGGCGAGCGTGCGCGCTCGTTGCGCCATATCGAGTAATTTTTCGCGCGTAAATCCCAGCAGCAGATCAGCGAGCGAGCGCGCACTCAGCTCCGGCTGCGGAATCAAAATCGCGGCACCCGCTTCGACGAGCACGCGTGCGTTTTCGGTCTGGTGATCGTCAACCGCATGCGGAAACGGAACCAGGATGCTCGCAACGCCGACCGCCGCGAGCTCGGACACCGTCAGTGCGCCGGCTCTGCAGATCACGAGATCGGCTTGCGCATAGCTCGCAGGCATGTCGTCGATGAACGCGACCGTTTCGGCAGTCACACCGGCCTTCTCGTAATTGCGACGCAGTACATCGAGATGCTTGACGCCCGCCTGATGGGTCACGCGCGGACGCTGCGTTTCCGGCAGTAGCTGCAATGTCAGCGGAACGACCTCGTTCAGCGCCTGTGCGCCGAGACTGCCGCCGACGACGAGCAGCTTCAGCGATCCGATGCGACCGCTGAAACGCTCCGCAGGTGCGCGTACATTCGCGATCGCTTCGCGCACTGGGTTGCCGACCCACTCCGATTTTTTCAAGACGCCGGGAAAGCCGGTCAGCACGCGGTCCGCAACGGATGCAAGCACGCGGTTGGTAAGCCCCGCAATCGAGTTCTGCTCGTGCACGACCAGCGGACGATTGAGCAGCGAAGCCATCATCCCGCCGGGAAACGAAACGTAGCCGCCCATGCCGAGCACCACGTTCGGCCGCACGCGAAAGATCGCACGGGCGCTTTGCCAAAACGCAATCAACAGATTCATCGGCAATAGCATCATGCGCACGACGCCTTTGCCACGCAGTCCGGAGAAGCGAATCCACTCCATCGGGATCGCGTGCTTGGGCACCAGCGTCGCCTCCATGCCGTTCTTTGCGCCGAGCCAGACGACGTTCCAGCCGGCGCTGCGCATGTACTCGGCGACCGCGAGCGCCGGAAATACATGTCCGCCCGTTCCGCCCGCCATGATCAGGATCGTCTTCATCTTAAGAAGAGGACGTTAGACACTGCGACCTCGCATCATCTGGCGGCTTTCCCAATCGATGCGCAACAGCAGTGCGAGCGCGCAGCAATTGGTGACCAGGCCGCTGCCGCCGAAACTAAGGAACGGCAAGGTCAGTCCCTTGGTCGGCAACACCCCGACGTTCACGCCGATGTTGATGATCGCCTGCACCGCGAGCCACAGCCCGATGCCTTGTGCGACCAGCGCGGGAAAGTAGCGCTCGAGTTTCACCGCTTGCGTGCCGATCGCGAAGGCGCGCAGGGTGAGCCAGGTAAACAGAGCCATCACGGTGAGAACGCCGACGAAGCCCAGCTCTTCGCCGATAACCGCCAGCAGAAAATCGGTGTGCGCCTCGGGGAGATAGAACAGTTTCTCGACGCTCGCGCCCAAGCCGACGCCGAACCATTCGCCGCGGCCGAACGCAATCAGTGCGTGCGACAGTTGATAGCCTTTGCCATAGGGATCTGCCCACGGATCCATGAAGCCGAGGATGCGCTGCATGCGATAGGGTGAGGTCAAAATGATCACGACGAATCCGATCACCAGCAGCACCACCAGGCCGGCGAACAACCGCCAATTCATTCCACCCAAAAACAGAATGCCCATAGCGATGGCCGCGATCACCGCGAACGCGCCGAAGTCGGGCTCGCGCAGCAGCAGCGCGCCGGCGAACAACATCACGGCGAACATCGGCAGGAAGCCGCGCTTGAAACTGTGCATCCACGCCGCCTTGCGCACCGTGTAGTCGGCTGCGTACAGCACGACGAACAGCTTCATCAGCTCGGACGGCTGCAGGTTCACCACCACCAGCGGCAACCAGCGGCGACTGCCGTTCACCTCGCGTCCGATGCCCGGGATGAGCACGAGCAGCAGCAGTGCGGCACCGAACATGAACAGATACGGTGCGGCCTGCTGCCAGAGTCGCGTCGGCACCTGGAACGCCATCGCCGCCGCGACAATGCTGATCAGCACGAACATGAAATGGCGTATCAGAAAATACGTCGGCTGCGTGCCTGCGTAGCGGCCGGTCTGTGCAATCGCCGTCGATGCCGAATACACCATGACGAGCCCGATACCGACCAGCAGAATGCCGACCCAGAGCAGCGATTCGTCGTAGTCGCGGAACGTCGATTTGGCGGGCGCGGTGAGCACGTAATTCATAGCGACGCCTGCAATTTTTCGACGGCCTGCACGAACACCTGCGCACGGTGCTCGTAGTTGCGAAACATGTCGAAGCTCGCGCACGCCGGCGACAGCATCACGGCGTCGCCTGCGACGGCGTGGTCGAACCCGATGCGTACCGCGTCGGCCATGTCGTTCGCCCGCACGACCGGCACGCCGCTGGCGGAGATGGCCTGCGCAATGCGCTCTTGATCGCGACCGATCAACACCACTGCTCGAGCGTGTGCTGCGACCGGTGCTGACCGCGGCGAAAAATCTTGTCCTTTGCCATCGCCCCCGGCGATCAGCACGACTCTCTCGCGCATCCCGTTGAGCGCTGCTACGGTCGCGCCGACGTTGGTGCCTTTGGTGTCGTCGTAGAAACTGACACCGTCGATATCCGCGACTTTCTGCACGCGATGCGGCAGGCCTGCGAACTCGCGCAACGCTTGCAGCAGCGGCGCGTACGACAGATCGACGGCGCGTGCCAACGCCAGCGCGGCAAGCGCATTGGCGGCGTTGTGCAGGCCGGTGACGCGCAACTGGGACATCGGCATCAGCTGCTGATTGCCCTGCGCAAGCCAAGTGTCGGCACCGACTTGTACCAGGCCCCATTCGTCGTCCGTGGTCGGCTCATCCAGCCCGAATGTACAAACGCGACGCCCGGCGATCGCCATACTGCGACAGACTGCATCTTCGCGATTGATCACTTGCACGCCATGACCGCGAAAAATGCGCGCCTTTGCCTGCGCGTAAGCCGCCAGATCCGCGTAGCGGTCCAGATGATCTTCCGTGAGGTTCAGACATGCGGCGACCTGTGCATCGAGCGTGTGCGTCGTTTCCAGCTGGAAGCTGGATAACTCGAGGACGAACACTTGCGGTCCGCCGCCCGTCGACGACGTCCCGTCGTGCAATTCGCCGAGCACGTCGAGTACCGGCAAACCGATGTTGCCTGCGACGACAGTACGCAAGCCGGCCTTACGGCACATCGCGCCCAGCATCTCGGTGACGGTGCTCTTGCCGTTCGAGCCGGTGATCGCCAACACGTTCGCAGCAGCGAGCGAGGGCAGCGATTGCGCGAACAGCTCGATGTCGCCGACGACAGGTATGCCGGCGCGAGCGGCGGTCTGCACCAGCGGTTCTGCCAGCGGTACGCCGGGACTGATCGCGATGACGTCCACACCGTTGAACGACTTCGCCTCGAACGCGCCGGTCGCGACGCTAACCCTGGGAAGCTCGAGCTGCAGTTGCGCCGCGCACGGTGGCGCCGCACGCGTGTCGGCCACGCGCACGTTAGCGCCCTGACGCGCAAGCCAGCGCGCCATCGACAACCCGCTCATGCCGAGCCCAAGAACTAGCGCGTTCTTGCCGGACCATTGCATCGTTCGTTCGCTTGTCGCGGTCATCTCGATCACCGCAGCTTCAGGCTCGAGAGCCCGAACAGAACCAGCATCATTGTGATGATCCAAAAGCGGACGACGACCTGGTTCTCCTTCCAGCCTTTGAGCTCGTAGTGGTGGTGAATCGGCGCCATTCGAAAGATGCGCTTGCCGCGGAGCTTGAACGACGCAACTTGTAGAACCACGGATAAGGTTTCAGCCACGAACACACCGCCCATCACGAACAGCACGATCTCTTGACGCACGATCACCGCAATCGTTCCCAGCGCGGCGCCGAGCGCAAGCGCACCGACGTCGCCCATGAAAACTTCTGCTGGATAGGCGTTGAACCAGAGAAATCCCAAGCCCGCGCCCGCCAGCGCGGCGCAGTACACGGTGAGCTCGCCTGCGCCTGGAATGTGCGGGAAGCCGAGATACTTCGAGAACACCGCATTCCCTGCGACATACGCGAACACGCCGAGTGCGCTGCCGACCATTACGGTTGGCAGAATCGCGAGTCCATCCAGTCCATCGGTGAGGTTGACCGCGTTGCTGGTGCCGACGATCACCAGATACGTGAGCACGATGAATCCGACGACGCCCAGCGGATAATTGACGTGCTTGAAGAACGGCACGATCAGCTCGGTTTGTGCGGGTGTGCCGACGTAGGCTATGTATGCTGCCGCCGCCAATCCCACGACCGATTGCCAGAAGAACTTCACCCGGGCCGGCAGGCCTTTCGGATTGCGCTGCACGACCTTGCGAAAGTCGTCGATCCAGCCGATCGTGCCGAAGCCGAGCGTGACCGCAATCACGACCCACACGAAGCGATTCGTGAGGTCTGCCCACAGCAACGTCGTAATCGCAATCGAAACGAGTATCAGCGCGCCGCCCATCGTCGGCGTACCTGCCTTCGACAGATGCGTCTGCGGCCCGTCGTCGCGCACCGATTGGCCGATCTTGTAGACCGTCAACTTGCGAATCATGATCGGCCCGACGACGAATGAAATCGCGAGTGCGGTCAAGGTGGCGAGCACCGCGCGCAGCGTGATGTAGTTGAACACGTTGAAGGCGCGGATGTCTTGCGCGAGCCATTGCGTGAGTAGCAGCAGCATGTCAGTGAGCCCGGTCCGCCGACTGCTGCTCGCCGTTCAGGAAACGCTGGATCACGCGCTCCATCCGCATGAAGCGCGATCCTTTCACCAGCATCGTAGTATCCCGATCGATCGCCTTTTCAAGCGCCGCGCACAGGGCGTCGACGTCGGTGAAATGTTCCGCGCCGCTGCCGAAGCTGCGCGCAGCTGCGGCGGACAGATCGCCGAGCGTGAACAGACGATCGATGCCCGCAATGCGTGCCTGCTCGCCGATCTCCCCGTGCAGCGCGGACGCATCGGCGCCCAGCTCGCCCATATCGCCAAGCACGAGCACGCGTTTGCCCGGCACAGCCGCCAGTACTGCGATCGCGGCTCGCACCGAATCCGGATTCGCGTTGTAGGTGTCGTCGATCAGCACAGCGCCGCCGCGCGCGGGTTTGCGCTGCAGGCGGCCTCTCGTGCCGGCGTACGCCGCGAGGCCCGCCGCAATGTGCTCGGGCGCAATTTCCAGCGCATACGCGACGGCCGCAGCCGCCAAGGCGTTGCAGACGTTATGCGCGCCGGCAACTTGCAGCGTTATCTGGAATGCGCCATCGGGCGTGCGACATGAAATCGAGCTGCCGGATTCAGTGAGGTCGTATTGGGCGCTCACCTCGGCGGGCTCTTCGATACCGAATTCGACGACGCGCCGGCCGCTGTTCAGATCGCGCCAGAGCTGTGCATAGTCGTCGTCTGCATTGATGACGGCGATGCCGCTGTGGCTGAGACCAGCGTAGATCTCGCCTTTGGCCTGCGCGATCGCGTCGCGCGATCCCAGCTCGCCGATGTGCGCAATGCCGGCGTTGTTCACCACGGCTAAGCTCGGTCGAGCGAGCTCGGTTAGATAGTGAATCTCACCGAGATGGTTCATCCCCATCTCGATTACGGCAAAGTGATGCTGACTGCGCAGACGCAACAGCATCAGCGGCATGCCGATATCGTTATTGAGATTGCCGATCGTCGCGAGCACCGCGTTGTCGCCGACCGCCGCGCGCAACACGCCGGCCAGCATTTCTTTCAGCGTCGTCTTGCCATTGCTGCCGGTGATCGCGATCAGCGGCAAGTCGAACCGGCTGCGCCAGTGCGTGGATAATTTTCCGAGCGCTTTCAGCGAATCGTCGACGATGATCAGCGGTATGCCTGGCGCGGCATCGAAATCGCGCTCTACCATCGCCCCGGCAGCACCCATCTGAAACGCGCCATCGACGAATGCATGGCCATCGAAGCGCTCGCCACGCAGCGCGACGAACAGATCGCCGTCCCGCACCTGCCGGCTATCGGTGGTAACGCCGATGAACGTTTTGTTCGGTCCGGTGTGCGTCGCGCCGATCGCCTGGGCTGCTGATTTGAGATCGAGCATGGCGCTACGTGCGTCCCGCCAGCACAGCGTTGGCGACATCGACGTCGCTGAACGGAAAACGTTGCCCCGCGATCTCCTGGTACGTCTCGTGACCCTTGCCCGCGAGCAGCACGATGTCCGGCGCAGAAGCGTCGTGAATGGCGCGATAGATCGCCGCCGCACGGTCGGCTTCGATTTCATAAGTCGGATGCGCGCCCGCTACGATCTGTCCGATGATGGTCTGCGGATCTTCGCTGCGCGGGTTGTCGCTCGTCACGATCGTCAGGTCGGCGAGCCGGGTGGCAACTTCTCCCATCAGCGGCCGCTTGCCCGCATCGCGCTCGCCGCCGCAGCCGATCACGCAGATCAAACGTCCGCTATCGCGCTGGACTGCGCGCAGCGCTTGGAGAACCTTCGCCAGCGCATCCGGCGTATGCGCGTAGTCCACCACGACCATCGGACGGCCCGGGTGGCGCACCATCTGCATGCGGCCCGGAACCGGTTCGACCCGCTCGAGCGCACGCGTCGCTTCGTCGAGTTTGATGCCGGCCGCGAGCAGCGTGCTCAGTACCCCGAGCAGATTGAGCGCGTTGTACTCGCCGAGAAGCTGGCTGCGAATCTGGCCCGCGCCGAACGGCGTTTTCACGTCGAACGACAGGCCGTGTGCCGACAAGTCCAAAGCGTGCCCGGAGACATCGCCGGTCTCCAGGCCGTAAGTAAGTACGTCGACCTGCGCGCGATTCAGCGACGCTGCCAGGCTTGCTCCAAATACGTCGCCGACGTTGATCACTGCGTGCTGCAGCCCAGGCCAGCGCAACAGGCGCGCTTTCGTCTCGCCGTACGCCTGCATGCTGCCGTGGTAATCCAGATGATCGCGCGACAGGTTGGTGAACAGCGCAGTGGCGATCGCGACGTCGTTCACCCGGCCTTGATCGATGCCGTGCGACGACACTTCCATTGCCACGCCTTTCGCGCCTTGTGCGAGCAGCGTCGCCAAGCTCGACTGCACGGCAACGGCGTCGGGTGTCGTACGCGATCCGGGTACCAGGTGATCGACGAAACCGCTACCTAACGTGCCCATGACGGCAGTGCGCCGGCCGAGATGCGTAAGTGCCTGCGCGATCCAATGCGAGCACGACGTCTTGCCGTTGGTTCCGGTTACGCCCGCGACCCACAGCTTGCTGGAGGGATCGCCGTACACCGTAGCGGCAATCGCGCCGAGCCGGTCGCGCAAATTTGGCACGCCGACGTTCGCAATACGCCACGCGTTGTTCCACTGAAAGCCCTGCGCTTCCCAGATCACGCCCATGGCACCGACCGCGATCGCCTGTGGAATCAAGGTGCGCGCATCGACGCGAGTACCGGGGAGTGCAACAAATACGTCGCCCGGCAACACACGCCGCGTGTCGGTCGACAAACGCCGTACCGGCACGCCGAGCTGCGCAATCGCAGCGACGGCATCGGCCCGGTAGTTTATGTCTGCGGGAGCGCCCATCGTCAAACCTCTTCTCGCACTTCGGGCACGCCATCCAACGGCACGACATCGGTCATCGGCGCATCGGGCGCAATCGACATCATGCGCAGTACTTCCGACATGACGCGGCTGAACACGGGCGCTGCGACTGAGCCGCCGTAATATTGTCCATCGCTCGGCTCGTCCAGCATCACCGCAACCACGAAGCGCGGCGCGGAAGCCGGCGCCAGTCCGACAAACGACGAGACGTAGCGATCGCCCGCGTACGAGCGGCCTTCCAGTTTGTGCGCAGTGCCGGTCTTGCCGGCGACTCGGTAGCCCAGAATCTGCGCGCGCGGCGCCGTACCGCCTGGCCGCACCACCAGCTCGAGCATCGTGCGAACTGCGAGCGCAGTCTTCGCCGATACGATCTGCGGGCCCGACACCGGTTCGTCGTGGCGAAACAACGTCAGCGGTTGTAATTCGCCACCGGTTGCAAAAATCGTGTAGGCGCGGGCAAGCTGCAGCAGACTGACCGAGATGCCATGGCCATAAGACAACGTCGCCTGCTCGATCGGCCGCCAGGTTTGATAAGCACGCAGATGTCCAGAAACTTCGCCCGGAAAATTGAGCTGCGGAACGCTGCCGAACCCGGCAGTCGAGAAAATCCGCCAGAGTGTCTCGCGCGGGAGCGACAACGCAATTTTCGCTGCGCCGACGTTCGACGATTTCTGAATGATCTGCGAGATCGTCAGCATCCCTTCCGGATGCGCATCGTGGATCGTGCGATCGCCGACGACCAGATAACCGGGCGCGGTTTGCATCAGCGAATCGGGCTGAATGATTCCGGCTTCGAGTCCCGCGGCGACGGTGAACGGTTTCAACGTCGAGCCCGGCTCGAACGTATCGGTAATCGCACGGTTGCGTGCGCGGCGCGCGTCGAGCGTGGCGCGGTTGTTGGGATTGAACGCAGGCAGATTCGCCAGCGCGAGCACTTCGCCGGTGTGCACGTCGAGCACGACAATGCCGCCGGCCTTGGCGCGATGCTGCGTAACGGCTGCTTTCAGTTCGCGGTAAGCGAGATACTGCAACTTGCGGTCGATCGACAGCGCGAGATCGCGGCCTTCGATCGGCGCGCGAATGTTCTCCGCATCTTCGACCACGCGGCCGAGGCGATCTTTGATCACGCGGCGGCTGCCGGGCTTGCCGGACAACCAATCCTGATAGGCGAGCTCCAGGCCCTCCTGTCCGCGATCGTCCACGTCGGTGATGCCGATGACGTGCGCAGTGATGTCACCGGTCGGGTAATAGCGGCGATATTCGCGCTTGAGCGAGATGCCGGGCAGGTTGAGCTTGACGATCTTGGTCGCCACCTCCGGCACCAGGTGCCGTTTCAGATAGACGAAATCGCGGCCGTTGTCGGTAAGTTTCCGCTTGAGCTCCGACTCGTCGATGTCGAGCAACTGCGACAGCTGATGGCGTTGCGCGCCGGTCAACGTCGCATCGCTCGGACTCGCCCACACCGACTCGACCGGCGTGCTGATCGCGAGCGGTTCACCCGAGCGATCGGTGATCATGCCGCGATGCGCGGGCAACTCGATCACGCGGCTGAATCGCGACGCGCCTTCCTGCTGGAGAAAGTCGTGATGCCACACTTGCAGGTACATCGCGCGCGCGGTGAGAACGCCGAACCAGGCGAGCACCAGCGCGAGCAGCACCGTGGCTCGTCGCGCGGGAAGCCGCAGCTGCAATGCTGGATGCGACAGCGACTTCATCGACGCGCTCCCGCGCTACCTTTCACCGGCGGTGTGCTCGGCGCAACTGCAGCGTTGGGCGACACGAAATGCACTTGCTGCGTCGAAGGCAATTGCATGCGCAGGATGCCGCTTGCGACTTTCTCGATGCGTGCGTGCATCGCCCACGTGCTCTGCTCGAGCTGCAGCTGGCCCCATTCGACGTCGATCTGCTTGGCGATTTCCTGCTCTTTGGATAGCTGCGAGAACAACTCGCGCGCCTTGTGCTGAGAGGTGATCAGCGCCAGCGCGCAGAGCACGAGCATGAGGGACAGCACGATGTTGAGACGCAGCACGCTGGACCTATCCCCAGCCCGGCCGAACGGAGCGGTCTGGACCGACTGCGACATCCAGCTTTTCTGCCACGCGCATCACCGCGCTGCGTGCACGCGGATTTGCGCTGACCTCAGCAGCCGATGGACGCTGAAGTTTGCCGATCAGACGCAACGGTGGTTGCGCGCGATCGATCTCGCGAATCGCTAAACCACGTGGAACCGGCGCCGGCTGCGAGGCTTCGCGCATGAAGCGCTTGACGATGCGGTCCTCGAGCGAATGAAAGCTGATCACGACGAGACGCCCACCTGCGCGCAGCAGATCGATGCATTGCTGCAACGCTAGCGACAGTTCCTCAAGCTCTTGATTGATGAAAATCCGAAGAGCCTGGAATGTCCGCGTCGCCGGGTTTTGACCTGGCTCGCGCGTCCGAACGGCCTTCTCCACGATCTGGGCAAGCTGTCGGGTGGTGTCGATAGCTCCCCCCGATCGAGCCGCAACAATCGCTCTTGCAATCGACCGAGCAAACCGTTCTTCGCCATAGGTTTTGATCACCTCCCCAATGTCGCTTTCGGAAGCGCTCGCCAGCCATTGCGCAGCCGTGAGCCCTCGTGTTGCGTCCATACGCATGTCGAGCGGTCCGTCGAAACGAAAGCTGAAGCCGCGCCGGCTGTCTTCCAGTTGCGGCGACGACATCCCCAGATCCATCAATATTCCATCCACGGCCACGATTTTTCGTTGAGTCGCAATCTCCGTCAACCGGCTGAAACTCGCGTGTGCGATGGCAAAGCGCGCATCGCTCATGCTCTGTGCTGCAGCGATCGCATCCAGATCGCGATCCATTGCGAGCAATTGGCCTTCACCGCTCAGCCGGCGCAGAATCTCGCGACTATGTCCGCCACGTCCGAACGTACAATCCAGGTACACGCCATTCGCCTTCACCTGCAGCGCATCCACCGCCTCATGCAGCAGCACCGACTGATGCGTGTGATCCATGCTCAGAGTGAGAAGCCCTCCAGCTCCGGCGGAATGCTGTCCTCGCTCAAGTTGCTGGACTTGCCCATCTGGCTCGCCCACTTTTCTTCGTCCCACAATTCGAAGCGAGCGCCCTGGCCCACCAGTGCGACGTCTTTTTCCAGGCTGGCGAATTTGCGCAGCGGGCCGGGAATTAAGATCCGGCCAGCGCCATCGATCTCGACGTCGGATGCATTCCCGACGAGCAGCCGCTGCAAATCGCGCGTGCGGGGATTGAAGCTGGATAGGCTCATCAACCGCTGCTGGATTGGTTCCCAATCCGGCGCGGCGTATAAAAGCAGGCACGAAGCAGAGTCGGTAGTGATGACTAACTTCCCATCGGCACGGACGTGCAAAGCCTCGCGGAATCTCGCTGGTACGGCGAGCCGGCCCTTACTATCCAAGGTTAAAGATGTAACTCCGCGAAACACATAACCCCTTTTCTAAGGGTTTCCCCCACAATTACCCACTATTCCCCACCTCGCGGCACTATAGTTAAAAGGGTTTACCCGGTCAAGCGATGATTTAGAGATTTTGCATTCAGGACAACGACTTACCTTAACGACTTGAGAAGCCGTAATAAATCCGAAAACAACAGTTAAAAATGAGTGGGCTAGCGCGAGAAATGAAGGTTTTTTCGAGATGCAGCCAGCTAAGCTGGCCGGTCAGAAGGGAAATGCAGGGGCGAGCAAGGTGTGAAGCTGGCCTGTAAGCCGGGTTCTGTCTGGGGCGAGCCCCGAGGCAATCATTCCTCTAAGGCCGGCGGTTACCCGACGGCTCAAGCGACCTACCCGGGAGCAGCGCGAGCAACGCTATCGCTCCCCTATTTGGTCTTGCTCCGGATGGGGTTTAGCGTGCCGTCCCTGTTACCAGGTCCGCGGTGGGCTCTTACCCGCAGCCCGCTTGCGCGAGCCGCTGCGCACCTTGCGGTAGCGCACACCGTTTCACCCTTACCAGCGCGTCGTCGGTACGCGCTTCGGCGGTCTGTTCTCTGTTCCATCCCGGTCTCGACTGGGCCGACAGGCTCGGAGCATTACTCCGATTCCGACGCAACCTGTAGGTTAGTCTGCACCGAGATCCCCGCGGGTTGCGCCCGCAAGGACTTTCCATCGCCTCACGGCGCCCGGCCGTTAGCCGGCATCCTGCTCTGCGGAGCCCGGACTTTCCTCTGCAAGACAGCTTCTCTTGCAGCGATTGCCCAGCCAGCTTCACGGGCGACATCGTAACCGACTGCGGGTGGGTTGGCGCGACGATCTGGTGCGAGCGCCGAGCTAGACCGACAACTCGCGCAGGTGCGCGCTCAGTTGCGCGCCGTCTACTTCGAGAAAGCCCACCGATATCGGCAGACTGAATCGTCGCGGCCCGGCGCTGCCGGGATTGAAGTACAACACGCCATCGCGCATCTGCATCGCAGGTTTATGCGAATGGCCCGACACGACCGCCTGCACTGCCGATGTCAGTATGCCTGCGCGCAGCGTCTTCACATCATGCAGCAGATACACGCCGACGCTTTCGAACTCGATCGACAGTTCTTCCGGCAGTGCGCGTGCCCAGCTTTCGTTGTCGTTGTTGCCGCGAACAGCGGTAACCGGCGCGATATCGGCGAGCGCATCCAACACCGCTTGCGATCCAATATCGCCCGCGTGAATGAGCGCGTCGCAGCCGCGTAACGCCGCTAGCGCCGCTGGGCGCAGCAGACCGTGTGTGTCGGAGATCACGCCGATCCGCATCATCTTGTTCGGTGCTGGGCGCGATCGATGTGATCAGTTCTGCGGACGCCGCTCGGCGAAGCTCGGCAATCCATCGTCGCATTCGCCCCAGGGCAACCGGGTATTCGTCCAGATGTGATCCGTGGGCGTGATCAAGGTGGGCGTATCGAGGCTGCACGCGGTGATGTCGATCTCGTCTTCGCTGTCCACGCGCTGATACGTCAGCGGGGTACCGCAATTCGCGCAAAAGCTGCGATGCGCGATGTCGGATGAGCGATAACGCCTGGGCTCGCCTCGTACCCACGAGAGCTCGCGCGTTTTGACGCTGAACCAGGTAACGAACGCGGCGCCACTGGCGCGCCTGCACGTCGTGCAGTGGCAATGCGTCATGTCGCGCGGCTGACCGACCGCGCGATAGCGGACGCTGCCGCACAAGCAGCCGCCCTCGAGCACGATCGGATTGCCACTCAGCTCAGCCATGACTGCATCTTCCGGTCTGTTGTCGGGCCTCGAATCAGCAGCCGACCAGCGAATCTTTCATTCGGACGCAAGCTGCCAAGCAACGCTCTGCCCGGCTCGCAGCGGCACTAATGTTCCCCCTGCATACGGCAACTCGGCCGGCACGGTCCATTCGCGTTTGGCCAGCGTGATCCGCTGTTTGTTCCTCGGCAGACCGTAGAAATCGGCGCCATTGAAACTCGCGAAACGCTCCAGCGCCGCGAGCGCCCCCGCGGCATCGAATGCTTCAGCGTAGAGCTCGATTGCAGCGTGTGCGGTGTACACGCCCGCGCAGCCGCACGCGTTTTCCTTCGTGTGTCGCGCGTGCGGTGCGCTGTCCGTGCCGAGAAAAAACTTGGCGTTCGACGAAGTCGCGGCGGCGACCAGCGCCATACGATGCGTTTCCCGCTTGAGCACCGGTAGACAGTAATGATGCGGCTGGATGCCGCCTTGGAAAATCGCGTTGCGGTTGAGCAGAAGATGATGTGCGGTAATCGTGGCGGCGACACTAGCGGACGCAGCTTCGACGAACTCGACCGCATGTTGCGTCGTGATGTGCTCCATCACAATTTTCAACTCTGGGAAATCGCACGCGAGCGGAGCGAGGATTCGTTCGATGAACACGGCCTCGCGATCGAACACGTCGACCGTCGTATCGGTCACCTCGCCGTGGACCAGCAGCGGCATACCGAACCGTTGCATAGCTTCCAGTGCGGCGCTGGATTTCGCGATGTCGGTGACGCCGGAATCCGAGTTGGTCGTCGCACCGGCTGGATAGTATTTCACCGCGAATACTGCACCGCTTTCGCGTGCACGGCGTATCTCGTCAGCCGGGGTTTTGTCGGTCAAATAAAGCGTCATCAACGGCTCGAACAGGGAGTCTGCCGGCAGCGCGGCGCGGATTCGTTCGCGGTACGCGAGCGCCAGGGCCGTGTTGGTAATCGGCGGACGCAGATTAGGCATGATCACGGCGCGCGCGAACTGCGCTGCGGTGTGCGCGACTACGGCATGCAATGCCTCGCCATCGCGCAGATGCAGATGCCAATCGTCCGGCCTGGTGAGCGTTAGTTTCTGCATCTCGTCGATACCATCGGAGTGGCGCTAGCTGAGATCACCCGCCTCATTTCCTTTCTTGAGTTCCAGCGCACGCTCGTATAGCGCATTTTTTTTGCGGCCGGTGATTTCCGCAGCGAGCGCTGCCGCCTGGCTGACCGGCAGCGAGCGCAGTAATATTTCGAGAACACGTTCGCCATGTGCGTGCTCTTTGTCGACTTCTTCTTGCGCTGCCTCGACGATGAGCACGAACTCACCTCGACTCCGATTCGCGTCTTGCCCAAGCCAGTCGGCGGCATCGCCGAGCCGGCAGCGGTAAAAGCTCTCGAACATTTTGGTGATCTCGCGCGCGATCACCACCTCTCGCTCCGGGCCAAGGATCTGCGCCATCTCCTGCAGCGTTTCCGCCACGCGATGCGGCGCTTCGTAGAACACCAGTACGTACCTCAGTTGGGCCAAGCTCGCAAGGGCGTCGCGGCGTGCGCTGCTTTTGCTCGGCAGGAAACCATAAAACAAAAAATGCGGCGCGCTGATGCCGGCGGCCGATAGCGCTGCGATCAACGCGCTTGGGCCAGGCACGGGGATGACGCGATGTCCGGCGTCGGCCACTCGGCGCACGAGCAGCGCTCCGGGATCGCTGATGGCGGGCGTGCCGGCATCGGTCACGCAGGCGACCGAGCGGCCCTCGATCAGCAATTGCACGATGCCATCTGCCGATGCGGCTTCGTTGTGCTGGTGGATTGCGATGAGGCGCGCGCGAATCTCGTAGTGCGACAGGAGCTGGCGCGTCAGGCGCGTGTCCTCCGCCGCAACGGCATCGACCGACTGCAGTACGTCCAGCGCGCGCAGCGTGATGTCGCGCAAATTCCCCAGCGGGGTGGCCACGACATATAATGCCGCCTCCACTTGCGTGCGGGGCTCGTTATGCAACGTCAATCGGCCTCTCTGCTCTCGGTTCTGGCCATACTATACGTGGGTGTCTGTGCGCTAGCCAATCGCGACGCCGACGCGCAAACCGACGACAGCTCGGCCGTGGTTGAAAGCGGCCCGCAGATCGCCGTACTGCTCCCGCTCAAGTCCCCTTCTATTGGACGGCAAGCCGATGCCGTCCGCCTCGGTATTCTCGAGGCAGCGAAGGTCGATCGCGGGACGACCTTGCCGGTGGTGATTCATGCGACGACCGATGAGCCGTTCGATGTCGTCAACGCATACGAAAGCGTGGTGCGCGCCGGCGCTCAGGTAGTTATCGGACCGCTGACGCGAAGCGCGGTTACCTCCCTTGCCGCCACCAGTCTCGTCACCGTTCCCACACTCGCGCTCAGCGCACCGGATGCAGATGCGATCGCGCCTGCCGATCTGTACGTGTTCGGCCTGCAACTCGAAAACGAAGCCAAACAGATCGCGCAACTCGCACGGCGCCTGGGCCGCCGCGGCGCAATCGTCGTTGCCAGCGAGACTGCGTTGTCGCATCGTCTCGAGCAAGCCTTCAGCGAGGAATTCCAGCGCCAGGGCGGTACCATCAAAGATCAGTTCGACTACACCAACGATCCGCCCAGCCTGCTCAAACTGCGCAACTCGATTGCCAATCGGATCGGCGACATGATTTTCCTCGCGCTCGACGATCGCCGCTCCAAGCAAATTCGCTCTTATCTCGGCAGCAACGTTCCGATCTACGCCACGTCGCTGGTGCACACCAGCACCGAGCCGTTGGCGAACTTCGAACTGAACGGCGTCTATTTCGTCGATATGCCGTGGCTGCTAACGCCGGATCATCCTGCGGTGTTGTCGTACACGCGCCAGGAGCAGGCGGGACTCGAATTCCAGCGTTTCTACGCACTGGGCATCGACGCCTATCGGATCGCCCAAGATCTGCTCAAACCCAGCAGCAGTCACGCCGCGCTGGACGGGGTCACCGGCACCATCACGCTCGCACGCGATCACCGCTTCGTCCGCGAGTCGATTCCCGCGCAGTTCAGTCAGGGCGAAGCGCACGTACTGGTCAACAAAGCCGCACGCCGGCCCACGCCACCCGGTGACGCCGCTATCGTCGAGCCCGAGCGCGTCTCTCATCCTTGATGAGCGCGGGCGGTTCGGAGGCGGAAGAGCGCGCCCTGCAATTTCTGCTATCGCAGGGCCTGCGCCTCAAACAGCGCAACTATCACTGCCGCATGGGTGAAATCGATCTCATCCTGGTCGATGGCAATTCGCTCGTCTTCGTCGAAGTCCGCATGCGCAGCAGCCGCGCGTTCGGCGGTGCCGCGGAGAGCATAACCGCACGCAAGCAGGCGCGCATTATCGCGGCCGCGCGCCACTACCTGGCCACGCAAAAAGTCACGCCGGCGTGCCGATTCGACGCGGTCCTGATCGAAGCCAATGACGCGATGCAGTGGATCAAGGACGCGTTCGGCGAGTGAACGGCGTCGCCGTCACCGGGCTGAGCTTCACCTGATTCATGCAATAATCTTTGCGACGAGCAAACTTTGAGGGAGTCGATGGATCTGATTGAACGAATCCGCCGGCACTTTGCCGATAGCGCGCAGCTCAAGCTGCAGGCGGTGAGCGTGCTTGCCGAGCCACTGATGCAGGCGGGCGAGCGGATGGTCCAGTGTTTGATGAACGAGGGAAAAATTCTCGCATGCGGCAACGGCGGCTCGGCAGCGGACGCGCAGCATTTCAGTGCCGAGTTGCTCAATCGGTTCGAGATGGAACGCCCGCCGCTCGCGGCGATTACCCTGACTACCGATTCTTCGACGATCACCTCGATTGCCAACGACTACGACTTCGACAAGATCTTTTCCAAGCAGATACGCGCTCTAGGTCACCCGGGCGATCTGCTGCTGGCGATCTCGACCAGTGGCAATTCGCGCAACATGCTCGAAGCCGTACACGCGGCGCACGAGCGCCAGATGAGTGTCATTGCGCTCACCGGCAGGGGCGGCGGCACGTTGGCCGAGTTGCTCAATCAAGACGACATTCTTGTATGCGTACCGCATTCCAACACGGCGCGCATACAAGAAGTACACAGCCTCTGTCTGCACTGTATGTGCGACGCCATCGATTGTCTGTTGTTAGGAGTGGAATAGATGAATAAAAGCGCATTGGCGATAATTACATTGCTGGCTTTGCTGCCGGCGTTGCACGGCTGCTTTCTTCCCGTGGTCGCGGCCGGTGCCGGCGCTGGTGTGCTGGTGGCGGAAGACCGGCGCAGCACCGGTACGATGATCGATGATAAAAGTATCCAGAGCAAAGCCAGCAGGCGTATCAAGGACAAGTACAACACCGACGACATTCATGTCGACGTGACGAGCTACAACCGCTTCGTGTTGCTGATAGGTGAAGTTCCGTCGCAGCAAGTCAAGGACGACATGGGGGCAATCGCGCTCGGTGTCGAGAACGCACGCAACATTCAAAACGAGCTGGTTGTCGGCCCGGTCACCTCGACCGGTACCCGTGCCAACGACGCCTATCTGACGAGCAAAGTGAAAGGCCGGTTCGTCGGCGAAAACAAGTTTAAGCCAAACGTCGTCAAGGTCGTCACCGAGAACGGTGTCGTATATTTGATGGGCATCGTGACGAAGGCCGAAGGCGATGCGGCGGCGGAAATCGCCAGCTCCACCACCGACGTCGTGCGCGTCGTTAAGGTCTTCGAGTACACCGACTAGTGATTAGCCTCAAGCCGGCTGCATCACGCCTGACGTCGTGTCGCCGCGCCATATAGCTTCAACGTCTGCGCCCTTGCCTGGGCGTGATCGACGATCGGCGCAGGATAATCCTTCCCGATGATCACGCCGTATTGCTTCTGGTCGGCAACGCTCATCAGCCACGGCGCATGAATGTACTCGGTCGGCACAGCGCTCAGTGCGGGCAAATATGATCGAATGAAATTGCCGTCCGGATCGAAGCGCTCGGACTGCAGCGTGGGATTGAAGATTCGGAAATACGGTTGCGCATCGCTGCCGGTCGACGCAGCCCACTGCCAGCCGCCGTTGTTGGCGGAGAGATCGTAGTCGTTGAGCTTGTCCGCGAAGTAGCGCTCGCCCCAACGCCAATCGACGTGCAAGTCCTTGGTCAGGAACGATGCCGTCACCATGCGCAGTCGGTTGTGCATGTAGCCGGTCTGATTGATCTGTTGCATGGCTGCATCGATGAGCGGATAACCCGTGCGGCCGTCGCACCACGCCTTGAACGAATCGTCGCTGTTCGAAAATGCAACGTTCTCGAATGCCGGCTTGTAAGCGTGTTCCACTACGCCGGGGTGGAAGAACAAGATCATGAAGTAGAACTCGCGCCAGATCAGCTCCGACAACCACACTTTGGCGCCGGCCGTATTGCGCGCATGAGCAAGCCGTGCGAGCTCGCGAATCGACAGCGTACCGAAGCGCAAGTGCACGGACAGATTGGACGGCCCGTTCAGCGCAGGATAGTTGCGCAACTCGTCGTAGTCGTCGATACGGGTGAGAAAATCGTTCAGCCAGCGTTGTCCTCCGGAGGTGCCGGTCGGCAGACGCAGCTCTGCCAAGTTCGTGCGCTCGAATCCGAGTGCCGCCAAACTCGGCGCTGCGGGCGCACGTTCGGGGCTCAGCACGGACGCGTGTCCTTCTACCGGATATGCTGCGAGCGAGTCGGACTGCAAACGCGCAAGCCAGGCATTCTTGTAAGGCGTAAATACGCTGAACGGCTTACCGTTGGTAAGAATCTCCTGCGGCTCGAAGATGACCTGATCTTTACAGCGATGAAGCTGCACGCCGAGCATCGACAGCGCCTGCGCGACTGCGCCGTCGCGCTCGATTGCAGCCGGTTCGTAATCGGCATTTGCATAAACGGCCTGCACCCGGAGACGTTTTGCCAGCGCCGGAATTTCTGCGCGCGCGCTCGCGTGCAAAACGAACAAGTCGCCGCCCAATCTGCGAAGGTTCGTGCACAACTCATGCACGCTTTCGTAGATGAATTCGACGCGTCGATGGCGTTTCGAGGACAGGCGATCGAGGATGTCGGTGTCGAAAACGAACACGCAGTAAACGCTCTTGCTGTGGACGAGGGCTTGGTACAACGCCGCGTTGTCGTACACTCGCAAGTCGCGCCGAAACCACATCAGCGCTCGATCGCAATGCTGGTCTTCCATAGTTCAGTACCGCTTCAATGCAGGACCATTTCGAGCTGGATTACGTCGGTGTTGCCACTGCGAAAGCCCGCTTCGCAGTGTGCGAGATAATAGTTCCACAGCCGGTGGAAGGCGGCATCGCGGCATGCATTCTCAATTGCCGGCCAGTTCCGATTAAAGGCGTCACGCCAGACTTTCAAAGTCTGTGCGTAATCGCTACCGAAGCGGTGCAGCGACCGCATCTCGAATCCCGACGCCTGCGCAAAACCGGTGAGTTGCGACGTCGATGCTAATTCGGCGTTTGCGGCGACATAGCGCTGAATGAAGTTTGCGCGGGAGCGCGAGCGACGCGCTCGGTCGTCTGCAGTCACGCTGGCTTGGACTACCGCATGGCCATCGCGTTTCAGATGTTTTGCCAGGCAATCGAAATACATCACCCAATCGCGCTTGCGCAATGTTTCGATCATCTCGATTGAAACGACCGAATCGTACTGGCCGACGATGTCTCGGAAGTCGCGCACTTCGATGTTCGCCCGTTCTTCGAGCTCGCACTGTTGGATCAGCAGGCGGCCATGCTCGACCTGCCGCGGCGACAATGTAGCGCCGTACACCGAACAACCACGGGTCAGCGCTGCGTGAGCTGCAAAGCCACCCCAGCCGCAGCCCACGTCGAGAAGCCTGGTACCCGGTTGCGGGTCCAGCAAGGCCAAAATGCGCTCGTACTTGGCGCGTTGTGCATCCTCCAGCGTCCGCGAGAATACGCCGTCGTAGCAGGCTGCAGAATAGGCCATGGTTGCATCGAGCCAGGGTGCGTAGAACGCGTTGTCCAGGTCGTAGCGCTTATGAATGTTCACCTGCTTGCGCACACCACGTCTCCCCAGCAGCACCTCGAGGGGGCGCAAGAACCATTGCGATTGCATCACCTGCGGGTTCGACTCAACGACAGCCAACACGGCGCACAGATCGGGCGTCTGCCATTGACCGTCCAGATACGTTTGCGCCAAACCAGCATCGCCGTCTCGCGCGACGACCGCGACCGCGGATAGCGCCGAGAAATGAATCGATGCTGCCGGACCGGCGCTGGCGCCTTCGATGGAAAAGCGATCGCCCCCTGCCACGCTGATGACCATACGACCGGCGCTCAGGCCCGACCAACGCGAGACTAGCGATCGAAGCGTGGCTGGCGGCGGGATTCTGGGAAGCGAGACGGCGAGATTTTCATCGGTCTGCGGTGATCGCAGCACGGATACGAGCGGGCGTTACGTCGGGCGCGGCGGCTAGTTGACGTGGACTCGCAAGCCAGACCAGGGCATCAGCGATGAAAGCGTGCTGTCTTCGACGGCTTGCGCGTGGAACGAGAGATACTCGTCGAGGCTGCTGTCATGGACGCCCGTGGTTTGATCGTCCAGATCGCGAGTGGACAGCACTTGAGGTTGCTCGGCGGCCGCCTTGTCGCCGACCCGCACCGCGCTTTCAACGCAATCGACCGGGGCACTGCGCGCGATCGCTCCCTTGCTCTGAGGAATTTGCGCTGCCGCGGCAATGCTTACAACTAAAATCAGACTCGTACTCAGCACTAATTTGCCGATAGTCATGATTGCCGGTGTCCTAGTCACAAAGAAAAGAATATCGAAGCTTAGGCTACCCCTTGCCCCGCAGGCAGTCAACGTCGCCATCCGTCGCTGTAAGAGCACAACTTTATAGTACATAGCCATAACGCAGGAGCGCCGCGAAGCGATTCGATCGCCCAAAAGGCGAGCGTGGGAGCAGACGTTGTATCAGCGCGGTCGAGCGCGAGACTCACCTCTTCGAAGACACACTGTGGATTCGGGAACGCCACTACGGCTTCTCGCAGCCACGGCGCGACGCCAACAGCGAGCGCGCCTATCCGGTCGGACAATCGACAAGCTGTGCGCGCGACGGAGACACTTGCGCCAGTTCGCCGCCTAACCGACCCAGACGCTTTCCAGTCGGTCGCACCGGTCAGGGGCACGGTTTGTGCCTTAAGAGCGCGCTTTCGTTGCCGATAAGAACGCTGAAGCTGGCCGCCAGCGGATTGTCCGCGCCCAGAACCTCGACTCGATTGCGGGAACGAATAGATGATCCTCAAGAGCAGCGCCATGCAACGCAGTTCCGGCGAACGGAGCTGGCTGCACTGGTTTGGGCCCACCGGCAAACTCGCTATGCGGTGGTCATGCATGCTGAATCGTCGCAACTTCGAGACAGTCGAGAAGACCTTCGCCGGCATCGCGGAAACGCGTCGTGCACTGCTGGAAACCTGGGCAACCCAGCATTGGACATATCTCGAGGAGATGGCCGGCGTCGTAAAGGAATCGGCGCCCAAAGTCGCTCGCGAGTTTTTGCAAGCCGCGAAGCATCGCAACCCGGAAATCTCCGAGTTGTTCGTAATCGATACCGCCGGTCGCGTCGTGACTTCGACTCACGCAGCGCATGAGGGCGCAACCGACCTGAATCCGAAGGCAGTGCAGAACGGTTTGCGTCAACGTTTCTTGCATGGTCCTTACATCGATCCGCTCACACTCACGCTAGGGCAGACGACGTCGCGCTTCCACGATGCGGTGACGCTGCTGTTCTATCAACCGATTCACTGCGACGGCAAAGTCGTCGGCGCGCTGTGTGCCCGCATTCCCAACGATGTGACGAGCGATCTCATCCAGCGCGAGGCTGGTCACGTGTTCCGCGATTCCGGCGACAACTATCTATTCATGGTCGAGTCGCGTTTCGATCCTTCGATTGCGCCGGGCACCGCGCTCTCCCGCTCGCGCTTCGAAGATTCGGCCTTCACCAAAGGCGACAACCTGCTGGACGGCATACCGACGCCGTTCGGCACCGTGCAGGTTCGCAGTCATACTGAATTCGAGCTGCGGTTTACCGACCCGGCGACCGGCGAGCTGCATCCCGGCGTGCGCGAGACGATTCGCATTGGCGAAAACCTGTTCGTGCTGTACCCGGGGTATTCTGACTACCGACACATCTCCGTCATCGGCAAGGGGCTGACCTTGCAGATGCCCGGCTCGCTGGATCGCTGGGGGATGATGTGCGAGGGCGATCTCGAAGAGGTCTACCGGCCGCGCGGCATCGGTTTTCGGCTGACGCGTCTGCTGGCGCTCATGGGCGTGATAAATCTCGCCGCCCTTTGGGCTGCGATGGGGCCGCTCGCGCTACGGGACACACAGCTGCTGGCGAGCCAGGCGGGCGTATGGCTCTTCTGCATGATCGCCTTTCAGTTTCTCGGCCTCAACCCGCTGTCGAAGCGGTTGCGGGTGTTGTCGGACTTCTTCCTCAACATCGCGGAATGCGGTGCCAGCCTGCGCGAACGCGTCGATCTCGACCGCTTCTCAAATGACGAGACCGGTTTGCTGGGCCGCTGGGTAAACAGCCTGGTCGACCGTCTCGACGACACCGTCGGCAGCGTGCGCAACGTATCCACGGAACTCGCAACAGCCGCCCAAACCTTGGCCGCTTCTTCCGCCCTTGCAGATAAATCGGCGCGGGCGCAGAACGATTCCGCGGTAGCGGCCGCAGCAGCTATGGAACAGATGACGGCAACGATCAGCCAGGTGGCCGATAACAGTGTGCAGACCGAGCGCGCATCGAACGACGCGCTGAGCTTGTCCGAAGAGGGCGAGCGTGTGGTCGGCAAAGCATCCTACGAAGTGTCTGCGGTCGCGAATTCGGTGCGGCAGTCCGCTGCGGCGATCGAGATGCTGGGCGCTCGTGCGCGCGACATCAGCGGCATTGCGCAAACTATTAAAGAGATCGCCGAGCAGACCAATTTGCTGGCGCTGAACGCGGCCATCGAGGCCGCGCGAGCGGGCGAAGCCGGCCGCGGTTTCGCCGTGGTCGCAGATGAGGTACGCAAGTTGTCCGAGCGAACTTCGCGAGCGACGGCAGAAATCGCATCGACCATCGCGACGATTCATACCGATACCGGCGCGGCGATCTCGGCCATGCGCGAATGCGATGCGATCGCGCAACGCGGGCTGGCGCAAGCCGGCGAAGCCGGCACTTCGCTGCGTGGAATCAACGAAGGTGCGCGCGCGACTCTGACGCGTGTGCAGCAGATCAGCAACGCGATGCGCGAGCAGACCGAAGCAGCCGAGCAGATCACCGGCAACGTCCAGGTCATTGCGAACAGCGCGGAGAGCAGCCTGCAAGCCGCGCAGGACACCGACCGCGCCGCGCGCGATCTGAAGCACCTCGTGATCGGATTGCAGAGGGCCGCCTCGAAATTCAACGTCTGACCGTTCTGCGATTGCGCTGCCTGCAGCAGCCGGCTCGGATTTTCGCTACCCACGGTCTTAATTACTCTTCCGCATGAAACTCGGCGCCGCGCGGCAGCGCTGAGCCGTCCCTTGTATCATGGCCCGTATCGCACACGAGATCGCAATGAACTCATCCGTAGCGTTCGAAGCCAAGATCGTTCCCCCGCAGTCGCTCGCCAAGCATCTTCAGGAAACGCCGCGCCCATTGGTATTTACCAACGGCTGCTTCGACATTCTTCACCGCGGTCATGTGACTTACCTCGCGCAGGCGCGCGCGCTGGGCGGCTCGCTCTTGGTGGCACTCAACAGCGATGCAGCCGTCCGCCGGCTCGGCAAGGGCAACGATCGACCGATCAACTGCCTCGAGGATCGGCTTGCAGTCATCGCTTCGCTGCAGTCGGTCAGTCTCGTAAGCTGGTTCGACGAAGACACGCCGCTCGAATTGATCGTGCAGGTGCGCCCCGACGTGCTGGTGAAAGGCGGCGATTGGCCGGTCGACACGATCGTCGGCAACGCGCAAGTGCGCTCATGGGGTGGACAGGTGGTGTCTATTCCGTTTCTGCACGATCGCTCGACCACTTCCACGCTCGCGAAAATCCGCGCTTGAGCCAAGCCAACGCATCGCATTGCATCGTACCCCGTGCGCGTGTCGCAAAAGGGCGATCGCGCAGTCGCATCCCCCTACGCTCGCTGACGAGCAACTATGCGAATTTCCGTCCTGGCGATCCGTTTTTTGATTAGATGAGTTCACTGATAGTGCGGGCGTGAATGCGCTGCTGCGCCCGTCGCCATCGATAACTAAAACAGGGAGCACGTCACATGGTCAGGTCCGGTTTCTGGCGAGATTTTTGGGCGCTTTTCAAACCCTACTGGTTTTCCAATGAGAAAGGCGTCGCGCGCCTTTTGCTGTGCGCGATCATCGGTCTCACCCTGGCCGGCGTGTACATGGATGTGCAGTTCAACGAGTGGTACAACCTGTTCTACAACTCGCTGCAGGACAAGAACAAGCCCGAGTTCCTGCACCAGATCGGACGCTTCTGTGTGCTCGCGGCGATCTACATTGTCATCTACGTCTATGCGACGTACTTCAATCAGATGCTGCAGGTTCGCTGGCGTCGCTGGCTCACCGACCACTACTTGAAAGACTGGCTCGAGCAGCGCAACTATTATCGAATGCAGCTCACCGGCACGGCGACGGACAACCCCGATCAGCGCGTCTCGGAAGATCTGCGCCTGTTCGTCGATGAGACGTTGAGTCTGACGCTTGGCCTGCTCAATGCGGTGGTCACCTTGATCGCGTTTGCAGGCATTCTGTGGAAACTGTCCGGCACGCTCGAGTTCACGCTATTCGGGCAAACGTATCTGTTCTACGGTTACATGGTGTGGGTGGCGCTAGGCTATGCGATCGTCGGCACCTTTCTCACCCATCGCATCGGCCGACCGCTAATACACCTCAATTACGAGCAGCAGCGCTACGAGGCGAATTTTCGTTTTGCGCTAGTGCGCTTCCGCGAGAATATGGAAGGCGTGGCGCTGTATCGCGGCGAAGAAGATGAGCTGCGCGGCTTTCGCGAACGCTTCGCGGCCGTGTTCACCAACTGGTGGGCGATCATGAAGCGGCAGAAGATCCTCAATTTCTTCCGCATCAGTTACAACCAGGCGGCTGTCGTGTTTCCGTTCCTGGTGGGAGCGCCGCGGTTTTTCTCCGGCGCCATTCAGCTCGGCGGTCTGATGCAGATCTCCAATGCGTTCGGCAAAGTGCAGGATTCGCTGAGCTGGTTCATCAACGTCTATTCCGGCGCCGGACCGAACACCGGATTCGTCGGATGGAAAGCGACCGTCGATCGTCTGACCGGCTTCCATGCCGCTATTGTTAGTGCGCAGCAGCAGCACATCACTCACCCGGGCATTGCCCACGATACGGAAACGCTGGCGGGGGACCTGCAGCTGCAAAATGTCGAGCTCGACCTGCCGGATGGAAAGCCGCTTATGTCCGATGCATCGCTCACAATCGGAGCCGGCGCCCGCGTGCTAATTCAAGGCGCCTCGGGTTGCGGCAAGAGCACGTTGTTCCGTGCGATCGCCGGCATCTGGCCGTTCGGACGCGGACGCATCCGTCGTCCGCAACACTTCGATGCGCTATTTCTGCCGCAGCGGCCTTACTTCCCGCTCGGTACGCTGCGCCAAGCGCTGTGCTATCCGGCGCGACCTGAAGCATTCGTCGAGCGCGAAGTGCAGCGCGTGCTCGTCGCCGTCGGACTGGGACATCTTGAGCCAAGGTTGGACGAGACAGCAAACTGGGCCGCGCAACTGTCCGGCGGCGAGCAGCAGCGGGTTGCTGTTGCTCGTGCGCTGCTTCTGAAACCCGCCTGGCTGTTTCTCGACGAAGCCACGTCGAGTCTGGATGACGTCAATCAAACAGCGCTGTACGACCTGCTGACGCAAGAGCTCACGCGTACGACGATCGTCAGCATCGGGCATCGTCATGAGCTGGCGGATTACCATTCGCGCCGAGTCGAAGTTCGGACGATGCCGGGCGAGATCAACGTATTGCGAGAGCTGGATGAAGAACCGGCGTAACCGCCGCGCGGCGGGATCGATTGCGACGCCTCGCGCTACGCCGCGCAGCGTGATGCTTTCAGCTCGCTGCCGGGAAACTGCACGCGCAGCTCAGCGAGTTTCGCCGTGAGCGCAACGTCGGGCTCGCGCACGACGATGAGCGTCTGCTGCACGTGGTGGTCGCGGCTGCCGGTCCGCGCAGAGCGAACGCCCTTCGCTTTTAGCAGTTCCAGATAGCTGTCCGCTGCCGCCTGCGTTTTGAAAATGCCGAGCGAGATCGCATTTTTGATCGTGCTCTGCCCTTCCACCGCGTAGTAATCGCGAATGCCGAGCCGTTCGAGCTCGAGAATTTTGCGGTCGACTTCGAGCTTGGTATTCATCGGCGGGATGTACACCCAGAACGCCGCGACCACCGATACCTCGCGCGTCGTCGCGCGGTCGCTGAGCTGCACGTTCTCGATGGCTGCCTGCGCTGCTTTCAGCTCCGCCGCACTGAACGGACCCCACTCTAAACAGGGCACCTTCGCCTGCGGTGCGACCATCGGCCGCGCGGCGATCATGTGGATCTTCTCGGCATTCACTTGCTTGCCCACCAGCCCGGCGTCGGGATTGGCCGGTGCGGTTTTGAACCAGGCATATCCCGCAAGAACCAGATTGACTGCGAGCAAGCCGTAGAACAACGCTTTCATGCGCCGTGTGCATCCAACGCAACGACGCGCAAACCTTCCAGCACGAGGTGCGGCACGACCAGCGCGGGCTGTACGAGATGCGGCTGGAGCGTCGACGCGCCGCCGCCGCTCAACAGGAGCTGCGGAGCAGTATCGATTTGCGCCATTGCAAGCGCGACGCGTTCGACCGCGCCGCATACCGCTTGAATCGCGCCCGCGGCAATCGCGTCAGCGGTGTTATCCGGGAACACGGAAAAGGCCCCCGGCGCGCGCGGAAGCCCCGCGGTGCCGCTGGCGAGGGCGGCCGCCATCAAGTCGAGCCCCGGTAAAATCAACCCGCCGAGAAACTCCCCGCTAAACGACAGTGCATTGATGGTGACGGCGGTGCCGGCGTTTACCACCAGCGCACTGCCGTGCACTTGATGGCGCGCGGCAACTATCGCCGCCCACCGGTCGGCGCCCAGCGTATGCGGATCGCGATAGCTGTTACGCACGCCGCACTGCTCAGACTGACTCGTCAGCCATCGCAGCGTGTAACCACGATCGCGCCACAACTGCTCGAGCCATTCGCGCACGTGCGTCCCCGCGACGCTGCACGCGATAACCATGTCGAGCGTGGGTAACGTATGCCACACCTGCGCCAGCGATTCGACGTGCGTCGTCGGCACCGCGTCCAGGATCGCCCATTCGTCATCCCACAGACCCCACTTGATGCGAGTGTTGCCAGCGTCGATCGCGAGTATGCGCATGACTAGCCCGGGTGTTTCAAGCAGGGCTCAGGATGATGGCGAGGCGAGTTCCGAGCCGGTTGCTTCGACCGTCGCGGCCAATAGCCACACCGATGGCAAAACTGGCTGGAAATCACCCGAATGCACCCGGGTAGCCTGGAATTGCGAACATCGCCAAGCTCGATTTCCCACACAACCGCTGCGTCGAGACATCCATCGCGTTAGGGGGCGTCTTCATCAAGTATCCTGGCTAACGGGTATTCATCGAGGGCCAGACGTCGGCGGCCCGCATGCTCACCTCGCCGGAATGGAAGCGACGCAACCCGTGAGCGGTCTGCAGCAGCAATGCGCCGTCGTCTTCGACACCCGCGACGATGCCTGCCTCGGTGCTGCCGTCCGGGAGCCGCATCGTCACCGATTTTCCCGCATAGGCGTGATGCCTCTCCCATTCTTTGCGCAACGGCGCAAAACCGCGCACCGCGAACGTTTCCAGCACGTTCCCGAGCTGCGATAAAAGCTGCCCGATGACTTTGTTACGATCCGGCGGCGCACCGACCGATACCAGATCCGTTACCGCTTGATCGATGCGCTCGCGCGTCACTTCGTCGAGCCGGAAATTCATGCCGATACCAATTATCGCGGCGCTCGGTCCCAGCACATCGCCTTGGATTTCTACCAATGTTCCGGCAATCTTGTGATGCCGGACGAGCACATCGTTCGGCCACTTCAACATCGCCTCGCTAACACCGAGCTCGTGCAGCCCTCTGATCAGCGCAACGCCGATTGCGGAGCTCAACCCGGCAAGGACGCCCGCACCCTGCTCGAATCGCCACAACGCCGAGAACGTCAGCGTTCCGCCCAAGCCGCTGTGCCAGGTGCGGCCCCGTCTCCCACGACCCTGCGTCTGCATCTCCGCTGCGAGCACGAGTCCGCTCGGCGCACCCTTTGCTGCCTGTCCGAGCAGCGTGGTGTTGGTCGATTCCAGCATATCGGCGACTTGCACTTGGTAGACATCGCCGTAGCGCCCGAGGTGGCGCGCAATCCGTTGCGCATCGAGCCAATCGATGGGCGCGGACAATCGATAGCCGCGCGCGGGCAACCGCATCAACGGAACGCCAGCGTCTTCCAGCCCCTGCAGCGCGGTCCACACGCTCGTGCGCGACACGCCGAGCTCGCGAGCCAGCGCGGTACCGGAACGGAACTGACCGTCGGATAGCAGGCGCAATGCGCGAAAAGTGAGTGCGGTTATCTTCAAGGTCGCAGCGAATTCTGTGGACCGCAGGGCAAGCACTCTTGCGCCGCCCTGCGAATGATGATGATACCCATCGCGCTCAGCGCCGAATGCGGCGGCTCGGAACGCCGGGTGCGACTCATGTAGGATATCCTCGCTCAAGCGCGCGAAGTTGCCGGCATGACCATGACAAGCAGCGCATAGGAAAAGCAGATGAACGCTAATGCATGCCCTGCGCTTTGTCAAAGCGCCAATGCGGCCGATCGCGCCTCGATAGAAATCTTCGCCTGGATGAGATGCCAATGATCATCGACACGAAATTACCAGCATGAAATTTATCGGCCAGCTGCTCGGCGAACATTTCCAGCGCTATCCGCGTATGGACCTCATCGACGTCTACAAGCTCCTGCATCAGGCCGCGATGGGCCCCGGCCACGCCGTGACGGATACAACGGCTGCACGCGAGCGTCTGCTCGGCGAAATTGCCGCGCTGGACGACGGGCCGGACGATCCGCTGTTCGATCGCATCTCGCCCGACGGCAAGCTCGTGCGCATCCATCTTCGCAGCTATCTGCGCGAAGGACACAGCTATCTGCGCGAAGGACACAGCGTCGATGCACTGCTCGATGCATTTTTGCAGACGGCGAACAGCTATCCGCCCTCGCGCGAGAAGCTGGAAAGATTCTGCGGATGCCTGGCCGATCTTGCCGAAGCCGGCGGCATTCCGTTCAAGCGCGCCGAGGTGGAGCTCTATTTCGGCGCAATCGCTGAGCAGAATTATCCCGTCGTTCGGCACTCGGAGAGCTACCGCGACGAATACCTTCCTGCATATCGCGTGGTCGCACTGGAGCATTTGCCCGAACTCGGCGAGAGATGAGCCGCGTGCCTTCGACCAGCACGCGGCACCGGCCGGAGAAGCGTGCCGCGCTGATGAGCTCGCTGGTCGCCATTGTGATGGCGCTGGCCATCGGCGTCGCCGTCGCGGATGACTATCCGACCCACCCGATGCGCCTCGTCGTGCCGTTCCCCGCGGGCGGCACGTCGGACATCATCGGCCGCGTCATGGCCGAATATTCGAGCCGCCTGCTCAAGCAGCAGATGATCGTCGAGAACCGCGCAGGCGCCGGCGGCAACATCGGTACTGAGGCGGTCGCGCATGCGGCACCCGATGGTTACACGTTGTCGCTGTGTACGATCGGCACTTGCGCGATCAATGCGAGCATGTATGCAACCACCGGCTACGACATCGCACGCGATTTCGCGCCGGTCATTCTCGTCGGCCAAGTGGTCAACATCCTCGCCGTCAATCCTGCGCTCAAAGCCGCTTCGATGAAGGAGCTGGTCGCACTTGCGAAAAGCAAACCCGGCGTGTTGACCTACGGCTCATCGGGCTACGGCAGCTCGCCGGAAAGATGCGGCGAGCTGTTGAAATCGATCGCCGGCATCGATGTCGTGCATGTCCCGTACAAAGGCTCGGCACCGGCCATCATCGACCTGCGCGCCGGGCAGATTCAAATGTTCTTCGACAACGCGCCATCGATTTTGCCGCATGTGAAGGCCGGCGCCGTCCGCGCGCTCGCAACCACGGGGGCGCAGCGCGCAAAAGTGTTGCCCGACATCCCTACCATGGAAGAATCGGGATTCCCGGGCTTCGTGATCACGCCTTGGTGGGGTGTGCTGGTACCGGCGCGCACGCCGGCGCCGATCGTCGCCAGGCTCAATCAAGTAATGAATGCAGTGCTGAAGGATCCCATCGTGATGAAGCGCTTCGATGAGCTCGGCGTCGATATCGTCGGCGGCAGCGCAGAGCATCTTGGAACCTATATGCAATCTGAATCGGCGAGATGGGGCAAGCTCGTCCGCAGTCGAAACATTCGCGCAGAATAAAAAGGAGCATGCATGGACAAACCGCGCGGTATTCCTCCGAAGTTGCTGATCATCGACGCGGTCGGCGTCATCCTGGCCGGGGTCGGCTTGGCCGGACTGGTCACCGACCTGTCGCGCACCGTACCGTTGCTCGCAGACAAAACCACCGCCGGCATC
>JBBRGM010000002.1:0-36318 GCA_038240725.1 Burkholderiales bacterium
TGCATCTGATTCATTTCGATTTTCCTTCGCGGCCGGCAATGCGCGCCTCGAGCTGGCGCACGCGATCGGCGAGCGAATCCAAGTGGCGAATGTGGGAGGCGTTTTTCAGCCAGTCCTGATGCAGCGAGACGGGAAACAACGAGGTGTAGGTGCCGGGCTTCAGAAGCGACTTGGCAAGGGCCGTCGCGGCCGAGATTTCCACGTGGTCGACGATCTCGAGATGACCGCCGATCATCGCGCCGCCGCCGATCCGGCAATAGCGGCCGATGCGTGCACTGCCGGCAATGCCCACACACCCTGCGATTGCGGTGTGCGCGCCGATGCGACAGTTGTGGCCGATTTGAATCTGATTGTCTAGCTTGACGCCTTCCTCGATCACGGTGTCGTCCAGAGCGCCGCGATCGATCGTCGTATTGGCACCGATCTCGACATCGTTCTCGATGATGACGCGACCGATCTGCGGAATCTTGTTCCAGCGCCCCTGCTCCCATGCGATCCCGAAGCCATCGGCGCCGATCACACCCCCTGAATGCAGAATAACACGATCGCCAATGACGCAATCATGGTAGAGCGTGACGCGCGCGTAGATCCGGCACTCGCTGCCGATGCGCACGCGATCGGCGATCACGCAGCCGGCTTCGATGAGCGTGCCCTCGCCCACTTCGGCCTCCGCACCGATCGCGACGAATGCACCGATCGATGCGCTGTGCGCGATCCGCGCCGACGGATCGATCGCAGCGGATGGATGAATACCGGGAATGACGGGCGGCAGCGGATTGAGCAGCGCAGATAACCGCGCGAAGTACGCGTAAGGGTCTTTGCAGACGATGCGTGAACGCTCGGTTGCGTCCGCTACCTCGGCGGTGACAAGCACCGCATCGGCTTGCGTGAGCTCGAGCTGTTTACGGTAGCGCGGATTGGAGAAGAAAGAGATGTGCCCAGGCCCTGCAGTTTCCAGGCTGGCCACTTGGGTGATGAGAACGTCCGGATCGCCTCGCAGCTCGCCGCCGAATCGCTGCACGATCTCGGCGAGCCGGTAGCCATGCTGACCTGCGTGCATTAGAGACCTGTATCAAGTTATCGCCACGGGCTCTATCGCAGTCATGGTGCCAGCCGGGCGTCACCGGTGGCAAAGCGATAAAACCGTACTACTTGTCCGCCAGAGCCTTCAGGACTTTCTCTGTAATGTCGATGCGCGGGCTGCGGTATACCGCCTCCTGCAGAATCAAGTCGAACTTCTCTTTTTCGGCAATATCCTGAATGACTTTATTGGCGCGCTCGAGGACTTGGCCCAACTCTTCGTTCTTGCGCAGATTTAAATCTTCGCGAAACTCGCGCTGCAGGCGCTGCAGATCGCGGTTGATGCGGCCCAGATCCTGTTCCTTGTTGCGGCGATCGCTCTCGGCCATGGTCACACCGTCTTTCTCGAGCGAGGTCTGCAAGTCTTTCGCCTGCTTGGCAAGCTTTTGCAGCTCTTGATCGCGCGGTGCGAATTCCTTCTCGAGCTTTTTCAGCGCGCGCACAGCCGGCGCGGCTTCGCGAAACAGTCGCTCCGTGCTGACGAAACCGACCTTGAATTCCGCGCCCTGCGCGTTTGCGGTCGCCGTGACCGACAAAAGTGCGGCGATAAGCAGAAATTTAGTGCGTTTCAACGTCTATTCTCCTTGCCCAATTCCGCCTGGCAATCGCGGCCCGTCAGCGCATCCGCCGCGAACCCTCGCAAGCGCATCCGCGCCTAGAACACCGTACCCAGGGAGAACTGGAACGGCTGCGTCCGATCTTCAGGCTTGGAGTTGAGCGCCTTGGCGAAGCTAATCTTAATCGGCCCGACTGGAGAATACCAACTCAATCCCACGCCGGCCGAATAGCGAGTTTCCCCGAAATCGTAATTGTCGCCGACCGTACCGGCATCGATGAACACCGACAGGCGCACAGACTTGTCTTTTTCCAGTCCGGGCATCGGGAAATAATACTCGGTACTGGCGACGATCATCGTCGGGCCGCCCAACGCGTTGCCGGCATTATCTTTCGGCCCGATCGCGCTGGTTTCGTAACCGCGCACGGTGCCGATGCCGCCGAGATAGAAGTTCTTGTAGAACGGCAGCGGTTTGTCCTGATAGCCGTTCGCATAGCCGATCTGACCGCTGAACTGAATCACGTTCTCGCGCCCGATGGGATGCCAGTAATCTGCGCGATAGGTCGCACGGTAATAACGCAGTTCAGCGGGGGGCACCGCAAGCTCGAAGTTCAAGCGCTGCAGCAAACCTTTGGTTGTGTAGATCGTACTGTCGCGTCCATCGCGCGCCCAGCCCGCGGTTGCAATCAGCGCGGTGTTGCTGGGACCGAACGTATTGACGAAGTCCACGTACTGCTGCGGACTCGTCGGGAAAACTTCGACGTCGGTCTTTTCCAGCGCGAGACCGTAGTTAATGGTATCGAACTCGGTAATCGGAATACCGATGCGCCCACCGGCGCCGATGGTCGACGTCTTGTACGGCGTAACCGCGGTCAGGTTAGTAGCATCGACGTTGCGCTTGTACACGTCCATGCCCAGGCTGACGCCGTCGTCGGTGAAGTACGGATTGGTAAACGACAGCGCGTATACCTTATTGATGCTGCCGCTGTTGACCTGCAGCGAAACGGCGTTGCCGGTGCCGAACAGATTCGTCTGCGAGATCGAGCCGGACAGAATCACTTTTTCCGCCGTCGAATAGCCCACGCCGAACAGCAGATTGCCGGTCGGCCGCTCGACCACCTTGACTTCGATGTCGACCTGATCGGGCGAGCCCGGCACGTTGACGGTGTCGAGATTCACCTCGGAGAAAAAGCCGAGCTTGTCGATGCGCGTCTTCGAGCGCTGCAGTTTGTCGGCCGCGTACCAGCCGCCTTCGAGCTGGCGCATCTCGCGGCGGATCACTTCATCGCGCGTGGTCGTGTTGCCCGAGACGTTGATGCGGCGCACGTACACCCGGCGGCCGGGATCGATGTACAGCGTGAACGCGACCTGTTTGGTGGTGCGATCGATTTCCGGCACCGGGTTGATGTTGGCAAACGCGTAGCCCTCGTTGCCCAGCCGGTCGATCATCAGCTTGGTGGATTCGGTCAGCTTCTCGCGCGAGAACGTGTCGCCCGGCTTGAGCTTGAGCATCTTGCGCAGCTCTTTCTCGGGAACCAGCATTTCGCCCGCGAGCTTGATCTCGGAAACTTTGTACTTCTCGCCCTCGGTGACGTTCACCGTGATGTAGATATCTTTTTTGTCGGACGAGATGGAAACCTGCGTCGAATCGATGGTGAACTCGAGATAGCCTTGATTGAGATAGTACGAGCGCAGCGACTCGAGATCGCCTTCCAGTTTTTGTTTCGAGTACTGATCGTTTTTGCTGTACCAGGTCAGCACGCCGGGCGTGCGCAGCACGAACAGATCGCGCAGATCGCTTTCCTTGTACAACTCGTTGCCGACGAAATTGATCTGCCGGATTTTGGCGACCGGACCTTCGGCGATAGCAAAGTTGATGTTGACGCGATTGCGCTCGAGCGGTGTGACCGTGGTGGTGATTTCCACCGCGTACTTGCCGCGCGAGAGGTATTGGTTCTTCAGCTCCTGCTCGGCTTTTTCGAGCAGGCTGCGATCGAAGATGCGGCCTTGCGAGAGGCCAGTCTGCTTCAACGCGTCGCGCAGTTTGTCTTTGTCGAATTCTTTTTGGCCGACGAAATCGATCTGCGAAATCGCAGGGCGCTCGACCACATTCACGATGAGCACGTTGCCGTCGACTTCCAGACGCACGTCTTTGAAAAAGCCGGTGGCATAAAGCGACTTCACGGCTTCCGCCGCTTTGTCTTCGTTCAGCGTGTCGCCGACTTTGATCGGCAGATAGCTGAAGACAGTGCCGGGCTCTGTGCGCTGGATTCCCTCGATACGAATATCCTTAACCTGAAAGGGATCGAAGGCGGCGACAGAGAGAGAGTATAAACCCGATAGAAATAGCAGCAACCGTGACAGCTTCATCCGCTACCCGCCTACCAGGCGATAAATGTCGTTATAGATTGCGAACGCCATCAGAGAAAATAATAGAACCATTCCGATACGCTGACCGATTTCCAGCGCACGCTCTGACACCGGCCTCCCCCGAATAATCTCCGCCGTATAATACATCAAGTGTCCGCCATCCAAAACCGGAACCGGCAACAGGTTCAATACGCCGAGGCTGATACTGATCAGCGCCATGAAGCTGACATAGGCCATCCATCCCATCTGCGCACTTTGCCCCGCGTAATCCGCGATGGTGATCGGACCGCTCAAATTTTTCAGCGACACCTCGCCGATTATCATGCGGCCGAGCATCTCCAGCGTGAACGCGGACATCTCCCAGGTCTTTTTCACCCCGTGCCACAGCGCTGAGCCCACGGGATACTGCACATTGATGAAAGGCCCGACGCCGATCTTGCCGATCGCCGTGCCGTTTTCCTGCGCAGTCTCGGGCGTGAGATGCAACGTCGTTTGCGAGCCATTCGCTCGGCGAAGCTGCAAGTCGAGCGGCACACCTGGTTTGGCGCGAATGGTTTTCACGAGCGCGTCCCAGCTCGCGATTGGTGCGCCATCGATGGCCAGTATGCGATCGCCCGGCGCGATGCCGGCGCGCTCGGCGACGCTGCCGGGAATCACCGTTTCCAGTACCGGCCGCGGGCCGCCTTTCATCGGCACGAGACCGACCACATCGAGGAAATCGCTGTTGACCTTATCCGAATCGATTCCGGACAAATCGAGTCGGCGCGTTTGCGAGTTCCCGTCCTCGCTATTGGTCTGCAACTCGACCGCGTCGCGCGCGACCGCGTGCTTGAGCAACGCGAGTCTCACCTCTTCCCACGTTTGCACGGAGTGGCCGCCGATAGCGACGATCGTGTCGCCCTTCTCGAATGCAGCGGCTGCTGCCGGCGTCGATGCAGCCGGTGCGTCTACCACCGGCCGCGATCCCGGGACGCCGTGCATGAACAGCACCCAGTAGATGAAGATCGCGAGAATGAAGTTGGCGACCGGCCCGGCCATCACGATGGCGAAGCGCTTGTATACGGTTTGCCGATTGAATGCGCGATCGAGCTCCTGCGTGGGCACAGGTCCCTCGCGCTCGTCGAGCATCTTCACGTAGCCGCCGAGCGGGAACGCGGCAAGCGCCCATTCGGTTTGATCGCGACCCCAGCGGCGCGACACCAGCACCCGGCCGAAGCCGACGGAGAAGCGCAGCACCTTGACGCCGCACAAGCGTGCAATCAAGTAATGGCCGAACTCGTGCACGACAACCAATGTGCCCAGTGCGACCACGAACGCGAGCAGCGTAGTGATCAGACTCATATCGATCCTCCAGTGTGCGGAGCGCGCCTGCGCAACGTCGGCACTGCTCTGCATCGCCGTCTCGCGCACATCGCGAGCCGGCTATAAATTAAGATTTCGACTCGCTCGAGCGTCGTTCGCCAAGAGATCGAGTCGAGGAATTTTGCCAGGCTCTAATTCGCGGATACGGCGCCGGTGGAGCGCGCAGAAATCAACCGGCTCGCAAGCGAGCGCACCTCACGATCGAGCTCCAGCACTTCGGGCAGATCCGTCAGCGCGGTCGCGGGTGTCCGTGTCAAAACCTCTTCGATCAGTCCGGGTATGCGGTTGAAGGCGAGCTCGCCGCGCAGAAAACACGCGACCGCGATCTCATTGGCCGCATTCAGCGCTACCGGACCGCTCTCACCGGCGAGCATCGCCGCCTGCGCCAACCGCAGGCACGGAAAGCGGTTCACGTCCGGCTGCTCGAAGTTGAGCGTCTTGATGTCGAAAAAGTTCAGCGACTGCACACCCGATTCGATGCGCTCCGGAAATCCCAGCGCATGCGCTATCGGCGTGCGCATGTCCGGATGACCGAGCTGGGCGAGCACCGATCCGTCGACGTATTCGACCATCGAATGAATCACGCTTTGCGGATGAATCACGACTTCTACCTGGTCGACGCGTGCGTTGAACAGGAGGCACGCTTCGATCACCTCCAGGCCCTTGTTCATCATCGTGGCCGAGTCGACCGAGATCTTCCGGCCCATCACCCAGTTCGGATGCGCGCACGCCTGGTCGGGTGTCACACGAGCCAGGTTATCGAGCGGCGTTCGCAGAAAAGGCCCGCCCGATGCGGTCAATAAAATCCGCCGCACGCCCGACTTCGCGAGCTGGCCATCGAAGTCCGCCGGCAGCGATTGCAGAATGGCGTTGTGCTCGCTGTCGATCGGCAGCAGGCGAGCGCCGCGCGTGCGCACTGCATCGATGAACAGCCGTCCCGCCATGACCAGCGCTTCTTTGTTGGCGAGCAGCACTTTTTTGCCCGCACGCGCGGCAGCCAAAGTCGGCGGCAATCCGGCAGCGCCGACGATTGCCGCCATCACGCTGTCCACCTCCGGCATCGTGACGAGCTCGACCAGAGCGCCGGCCCCAGCGAGAACTTTGGTGGGCAATCCTTCGGTCCGGATCTGGCGCGCAAGCTCCGCGGCCGCGGTCTCGTCCGCCATCGCGGCGAATCGCGGACGAAACTGTCGGCACTGCTGCAGCAGTGCGTCAGTGCGCTCGTTGGCAGCCAGAGCAAAAACACTGAATCGCTGCGGATGGCGCGCGACGACGTTGAGCGTGCTGACGCCCACCGAACCGGTGGCCCCGAGTACGACAATCTGCTGGACCGTGGCGCCCGTTGCCGGACGCGCTGACTGTGAGGTCGCGTTCACTCGATCACGCTTTGACCCGCATTCGGGCTAGATCCCTGAGCTCGCATAGGCGAAGTATAGGGCGGCCAGCGGAATGGCGGAGCACAGGCCATCGATACGGTCCAGCATGCCGCCGTGACCGGGCAGAAGTCCGCCGCTATCTTTGACACCTGCCACGCGCTTCATCCACGACTCGAACAAGTCGCCGACGACGCTGAGCACGGTCATCAGCAGCATGCAGCCGAGCACGATCACGAGGCGTGGGTCTTTGGCGGGCGCAATGACGGCCAGCACGATCCAGTACAGCGTGACGACAACGAATGCGCCGTAGACACCTTCTCGCGTTTTGCCCGGACTGATTGCCGGCGCGAGCTTGTGCTTGCCGAATCGACGCCCTGCGAAATACGCCGCGGTGTCGGCCAGCCAGACAACACCGAGCGACAAAAACAGCATCAGCGGCGCGTTCTGCAACCAGACCATCGCCTGCCAGAATGAGATGAGTATGATCCAGCCGACGATGCCAAGCAGCCAGCCGTTGCGCAACTGCCACCGGCGATACAGCCAGAGCGGCGCGAGCGCCAGCCAGAAAACGGCGGCGGCGGCGAACAGCGCCTTCCCGAGCGAGGTGTGAATGAACCAGCGCGTGTCGCCGGTTGCGATCTGGGCACCGAACGCGCCGTGCTCCCACACCAGAATTGCGATACAAGTCAGCGTGAGCAGCACGCAATAAAACACGCGCAGCACCAGCGGATAATGCGCCAGCCGGCCCCATTCCCAGCCGCCGATGACTGCCACGGTCATCAGCAGGACGCCCCAGTAAACGTTGGGCAAAAGGAATAGCGCCGCCAGAAATAGCGGCAGCATGATGGCGACCGTGATCAAGCGTTGTCGCAACATGGTCAGCCGGTCGTACGGATTAAGCCACGCGCAGCGTTGATGTGCTCGATGAGCACGGCGCGTGGGCCGAACACGAGCAGTCGCGCGCCCAATAGACTAGCCGGGCTCCGCTGCTTTCGGCAGCGGCTCCGCCGCGGCGGTCTTCAGCGATGCAAGCTGTTCGCTGGTCCGCCCGAAGCGCCGCTCTCGCTGACGGAACGACGTCAGCGCCAGCGCAAACTCGTCGGCGTTGAAATCGGGCCACAACGTGTCGGTGAAATAGAGCTCGCTGTAGGCAAGGTGCCATAGGCAAAAATTGCTGACCCGCTGTTCGCCGCCGGTGCGGATGAACAGGTCGGGTTCAGGCGCGAAGCTCAGTGCGAGATACGCCGCCAGATGCGATTCGCTGAAATCGCCTTGCCGCTCAGGGTGACTTTTCAGCATGCGATTCATCGCCTGCATGATGTCCCAGCGGCCGCCGTAATTGGCTGCAATTGTGAGCGTGAGACGCGTGTTGTCTGCGGTGAGCGCTTCGCCCTGCTGGATAAGATTGACCAGGCGCGGCTCGAAGCTGGACAGATCGCCCACGACTTTCAACCGGATGCCGTTCTCGTGCAGCCGTGATACTTCGTTCTCCAGCGCGCGCATGAAGAGCTGCATGAGAAATGAAACTTCGTCCGCCGGCCGCCGCCAGTTCTCGCTGCTGAACGCGAACAAAGTCAGATAGGGGACGCCGCTTTCGATGCAGCACCGGATGGTGGAGCGCAACGTTTCGACACCTCGCCGATGTCCTGCGACACGCGGAAGACGCCGGCTGCGCGCCCAGCGGCCGTTGCCGTCCATGATAATGGCGATATGCCGCGGCACCGAGCGTGAGTCGGGAATATCGATCGTCGAGCTGGCGAACAGGGGCACGGAAATTTAGCCGGTATGGGAGTGACGCGACGTCACACCGCCATCAGTTCGGCTTCTTTCGCGAGAAGCGTTTTATCGATTTCGGCGATATAGCGATCGGTGAGCTTCTGCACGTCTTCCTGCGCGCGACGCTCGTCGTCTTCGGAAATCGCCTTGTCCTTGAGCAGTTCCTTCAAACTCGCATTGGCGTCGCGCCGCACGTTACGCACTGCGACTTTTGCATTTTCGCCTTCGTGCTTGACGACTTTGATCAGCTCTTTGCGACGCTGCTCGGTCAACACCGGCATCGGCACGCGCACCATCTCGCCCATCGACGACGGATTCAAACCGAGATCGGAGTCGCGAATCGCTTTCTCGATCACCGGGCCCATTTTCTTTTCGTACGGCGTGACTGCAATCGTGCGCGCATCGGGCAGGCTGAGATTAGCCACTTGCTTGAGCGGCGTGGGATTGCCGTAGTAGTCCACCATGATGTGATCCAGAAGCCCGGTATGGGCGCGGCCCGTGCGGATCTTGCCGAGATCGACCTTGAGCGAGTCGATCGTCTTCTGCATTTTTTGATCCGTAGATTTCTTGACCTCTGCACTCATGTTTTGACTCCTTCTAAGGTCAGCTGTGCACCAGCGTGCCCTCGTCCTCGCCGAGAATCACGCGCTTCAGTGCACCCGATTTGAAAATGCTGAACACCTTGATGGGCAGTTTCTGATCTCGACACAGCGTGAGCGCTGTGGCGTCCATTACCTTCAAGTTCTTGACGATCGCCTCATCGAACGTGAGCTTTTGATAGCGCTTGGCATCCGGCGAGGTGGCCGGGTCGGCGGTATAGACGCCGTCGACCTTGGTCGCCTTCAGGACGATCTCGACATTCATTTCCATCCCGCGCAACGCAGCGGCGGTATCGGTCGTAAAAAACGGATTGCCGGTCCCTGCCGCGAAGATCACGACCTTGCCTTCTTCCAGGTAGCGCATCGCCTTGCCGCGAATGTACGGCTCGGCGACCTGCTCGACCGTCAGCGCCGATTGTACGCGGCTGGTCAGCCCGCTCCTGCGCATCGCGTCCTGCAATGCCAAAGCGTTCATCACGGTCGCGAGCATGCCCATGTAGTCCGCTGTCGCGCGGTCCATTCCGGCTGCGCCGAGCGCCACACCGCGGAAGATGTTACCACCGCCGATTACGACGCCGAGCTCGACCCCCATATGCACGATCTCGGCGACCTCGGCAACGATCCGCTCGAGCGTTGCGCGATTGATGCCGTAACTATCATCGCCCATCAGTGCTTCCCCGGAGAGTTTGAGAAGCACGCGCTTATAGGCCGGCTTAGCGTCCATCGTCCTGCCTCGCGTCGAGCTCTAACGGAGTGTGTGCCATGGCTAGATGCTCTCGCTCGGGGGTTGTTTAGCCGCATCAGCCGTCGCGGCCACTTCGGCCGCGAAGTCGCTCTGCTTCTTCTCGATACCTTCTCCCACGACATACAACACGAAACTCGACACGCTCGCGTTCTTGCTCTTCAGCAGTTGTTCGATGGTCTGCTTGTCATCCTTGACGAACAACTGGCCGTGCAGCGTGACTTCCTTGAGAAACTTCTGCACGCTCCCCTCCACCATTTTCTCTGCGATGTTGGCAGCCTTGCCTTGTTCGGCAGCTTTCAACGCGGCGACAGCGCGCTCTTTTTCTATGATCGATGCCGGCACGTGTTCTTTCGATAAAGCGACGGGTTTGCTCGCGGCAATATGCATCGCGATGTCTTTGCCGAGCAGCTCATCGCCGCCGACCACATCGACCAGTACGCCGATCTTCGCGCCGCCATGCAGGTAACTCGCGAGCTGACCGGCTGCCTCGATGCGCGCGAAGCGACGAATAGAAATATTTTCGCCGATCTTGCCGACCAAAGCGCTGCGGGTTGCCTCGACGGTGGCGCTACCAAGCGACATTGCCGACAGGGCTTCCACCGATGCAGGATTGCTCTTCGCGATCAGCTCGGCGAGATTGCGCGACAACGCGAGGAAATCATCGTTCTTCGCCACGAAATCGGTTTCCGAATTGACTTCCACCATCGCGCCCAGCTTGCCGCCCGGTGCAATGAAAATAGCAACCACGCCTTCGGCGGCAACGCGTCCGGCCGCCTTACTGGCCTTGTTGCCGAGTCTCACGCGCAACAGCTCTTCGGCTTTCGCCGGATCGCCCTCGGCTTCGGTCAGCGCTTTCTTGCACTCCATCATCGGCGCGTCGGTCTTCTCGCGCAGTTCCTTCACCATGCTTGCCGTGATTTCCGCCATGTTCGACTCCTCCTTACCGCAGCCGTGCGAGACACGACTGGCCAAGTAAATATCTATTGAGTTGCAGCGCCTGCCGGTTCGCGCCGGCCGGCAGCAACCGGCTGCCGGTTACCCGTCACGCTCGATTCGCATGCTCCAAAAAAAGGGGGCCTGTAGCCCCCTTCAATCGGTACGAGGCCGACTTACTGCGCGGCGGCTGCTTCGCTGCCTTCGACTTCGACGAATTCGTCGGTCACGATTTCCGTAATGACCTGCGAACGGCCGTCCAGAATCGCGTCCGCCATGCCGCGCGCGTACAAGCGAATCGCGCGGCTGGAATCGTCGTTGCCCGGGATCACGTATGCGATACCTTCGGGCGAATTATTGCTATCCACCACGGCGACAACTGGAATACCGAGCTTGTTGGCTTCCTGCACGGCGCCTTTCTGATAGCCGACGTCGATGATGAACAGCGCATCGGGCAGGCCGTTCATGTCTTTGATGCCACCCAGGCTGCGCTCCAGCTTGGCGAGCTCGCGCTGATAGCGCAGCGCTTCTTTTTTGACCAGACGCTCGATCGAGCCGTCGATCACCATCTGGTCCATGTCCTTCAGGCGCTTGATCGATTGCTTGACCGTCTTGTAGTTGGTCAGCATGCCGCCGAGCCAGCGATAGTCGACATAGGGCGCGCCGCAACGCGTGGCCTCTTCGCGCACAATTTCGCGCGCCTGGCGTTTGGTCCCGACGAAAAGAATGGTGCCCTTATTGGCAGCCAGCCGCTTGACGAACGATACGGCCGAGTTGTACATCTCGAGCGTGCGCTCGAGATTGACAATATGGATTTTGTTGCGATGACCGAAGATGAACGGTTCCATCTTCGGATTCCAATAACGGGTCTGGTGTCCGAAGTGGACTCCCGCTTCCAGCATTTCACGCATCGTTACAGCCATGAAGATCCTTTGAGTTAAGGTTGTGCCTCCATCCGCGCGCTGAACTCCCTCTGACTTGCCCCCTGAACTTGGCAGGCTGGAGCACCTTAACGTACGCAGATGTGCGAAGTATCGCCGTAAGTTCTCTAAACGAACGCAAACCTGATCCGCCGAAACCTGACCAGGCCGAAAACCCCAGCGAATCTGAAATTATATCAGGGACATGCTGCTCCGCTCAAGCTGGCTTGAGCTGGCGCTGCCGCGTGGTCTCGTAGAGACATAATCCAGCGGCCACCGACACGTTCAAGCTCTCGACGTGGCCGAGCATGGGAATGCTGATGAGACGATCGCAGCGCTCACGTGTCAGCCGGCGCAAGCCGGCGCCTTCCGCCCCCAATACCCACGCCACCGGGCCCTCCAGCTTGACGTCGAACAACGTATCGTCAGCGCCTTCATCGGCACCGATCACCTGCACGCCTTGCTCTTGCAGCTCTTCGATCGTTCGCGCCAGGTTGGTAATGGCGATGAACGGCGTGCTTTCAAGAGCGCCGCTCGCGACTTTGGCGACCACGGCAGTCAAACCGGCGGAGCGGTCTTTCGGGGCGACCACCGCGTGCGCACCGAGCGCATCGGCGGCCCGGATGCAGGCGCCCAGGTTGTGCGGATCCGTGATGCCATCGAGCAGCAGCAGTAACGTCTGAGCGCCGCGCTCGGCGACAATGTCGTCCAGCGAGACCGCCATTGGCGCCGCCTCGACCCGTGCGATAACGCCTTGATGCTTGCCGTGTCCGACCAATCCTTGCAGACGCTGCGCATCGACCGGGACGACCCGCACCTCATGACTCTGCGCCAAGGCAAGCAGATCACGTAACCGCGGATCGTGCCGCGCGGCGAGCGAGAACACCTCGAGTACCGTGTCGGGATGATGGCGCAGCCGCGCGGAGACGGCGTGAAAGCCGAAGATCAGTTGCGTATCGCGCGCCATGCCGGCTACTTCGACGGTTTGTCGGACAACACGAAATCCAGCCGCGTGGTTTCCAGATCCGCGCGTACCAGGGTGACCTGCATCCGGTCGCCCAATCGGAACCGCTGATGCGTGCGCTCGCCGAACAGCTCGTGGCGCGCAGCATCGTAATGAAAATAATCGCTGCCCAGTTCCGATACATGCACCATGCCTTCGACGTGCACCTTGTCGAGCGCGACGAACACGCCGAATGCAGCGACACCGCTGATCGTGCCGGTGAAACGCTCGCCGACTCGATCGCGCATGTAGTACGCCTTGAGCCACGCTTCGACATCGCGCGTTGCTTCGTCTGCGCGTCGCTCCGTATCCGAGCAGTGCTGTCCCAGCGCCGCCCAGTCGCCGGGTTTGTATTCCTGCCCCGCCAGCACCGCCTTGATCGACCGGTGAACGAGCAGATCGGGATAGCGCCGGATCGGTGACGTGAAGTGCGCGTAGGCATCGTAGGCCAGGCCGAAATGGCCGGCATTGTCCGGGCTGTAGACCGCCTGCCGCAACGAACGCAGCAACACGGTCTGCAACAGCTGAAAGTCGGGCCGACCGCGAATTTGCGTGAGAAGCTTCGCGTAATCTTTCGCGTGCGGCTCGTCGCCACCGCCGAGACTCAAGCCGAACTCGCTGAGAAATTGCCGTAACGATTCCAGCTTTTCCGGCGTCGGACCTTCGTGCACGCGATACAGCGTGGGATGCTCGTGGCTGCTGAGAAATTGCGATGCGCACACGTTGGCGGCGAGCATGCATTCTTCGATCAGACGATGCGCATCGTTGCGCTGAACCGGCGAGATCGCGGTGATCTTGCCCTGCTCATCGAACTCCATCCGCGTTTCCATCGTCTCGAAGTCGATGGCGCCGCGGCGTTCGCGCGCGGCGGCCAAAGTCGTATATAGATCGCGCAACGCCTGCAAATGCGGTACCAGCCCTTTATGCTCGCGCGCTTCCGGGCCTTTCGGGTCGGCAAGAATCGCGGCAACCGCGGTGTAGGTCAGCCGCGCGTGGGAAAAAATGACTGCCGCGAAGAAGCGAGAGTTCTTCACCTCGCCTTTGGCGCCGATGTTCATCTCGCACACCATCGCCAAACGCTCGACTTGCGGATTGAGCGAGCACAACCCGTTGGACAGCTCCTCCGGCAACATCGGAATTACACGGCGCGGAAAATAAACCGAGTTGCCGCGCTCGCGCGCTTCCAGATCGAGCGCGTCGCCGTGTTTGACGTAATGACCGACATCGGCAATCGCAACCCACAGCTTGAAGCCGCGGCCGTCTCGCTCACAATAGACGGCATCGTCGAAATCCTTCGCCGTTTCACCGTCGATCGTCACCAGCGGCAACTCGGTCAGATCTTCGCGTCCTTTCCAATCGGACTTGCGGACAGTCTTCGGTAGATGCTTTGCGATTTCTTCGACCGCGGGCGAAAATGCGTGCGGCAAATCATGCTTGCGCAACGCGATTTCGACTTCCATTCCGGCATCGGCGTAATTTCCAAGCACCTCGACGATGCGTCCGACCGGCTTTACTTTACGGTCCGGCTGCTCGATGATTTCGGCCACGACGACTTGCCCGCTCACCGCGTTGGCGCAGGCTTCGCGCGGAATCAGAATGTCTTGACTGAGGCGCCGATCTTCGGGCACCAGATAGCAGACGCCGTGCTCTTCCATCAATCGTCCGACCACGCGCGAGTGTGCGCGCTCGAGCACTTCGACGATCGTGCCTTCACGCCGTCCGCGCCGATCGACGCCGCTCTCGCGCGCCATCACGCGATCGCCGTGAAAGACTTTCGACATCTCCCACGGACTCAGAAATAGATCGCCGCTTTTGTCGTCGGGCACCAGAAATCCGAAACCGTCACGGTGTCCCTGCACGCGGCCAGGCAGCAAACCAAGTTTTTCGACGACGCACAAATCGCCGCGCCGATTGATCATCAACTGTCCGGCGCGCTCCATTGCGTGCAGGCGCCGCGTGAACGAATCTTCTTCATCGCTGCTTATATCGAGCAGCTTGAACAGGCGGTCCGGCTCGACCGGAACGCCCTCTTCGGTCAATACCGAAAGAACCCATTCGCGGCTGGGCAGCGGTGTGCCGTAGCGTGCCTGCTCGCGCTCGAGATTAGGATCGGCGAGCCGCAGGCTGCTCGGCTTGCCGGAGGTCTGCGGCGCGGTCTTTTTGATGGATGGTGCGGTCATTCTCGAGTGATTATCCTCATACAAAATAGCGAAAGCTTTTAAGTCGCGGCCTTTTGCCCTAAAATACGCGCCCGCTGTGCCGAGATGGCGGAATTGGTAGACGCACCAGGTTCAGGTCCTGGCGGTCGCAAGACTGTGGAGGTTCGAGTCCTCTTCTCGGCACCAGCCAAAGCCCCCCGCACTTGGGTTTCGGCGTCAGCCGCAACCTTGTCAGCCGGGGTTGCGGCATCAGCTGCAACCTTGCATGTTTGGGCTGCGGCACCCCGCAACCTCGTACGTTCGGGTTGCAGCACTGCTGCAACCTGTAGCAATCGGGTCTCGGCACTAGCCGTACGTTTCTGTAATTGGGCGCACGGAAATCGCCGCACACAAGCGCGGCGATTTTTTTTGGTCGCGCGATTGGTAATCGATCACGCCCGTGCCCGTAGTAATGCAGTTCCCTAGTCTCTAGACCCCAGTCCCGAGCCCCTGGCGAAGCCGTACGATCAGACCTCGAACGGATGCCTGCGCACGATCGTGTCGTCGCGCTCCGCACCGGTAGAGATCAGGTCGATCGGCACGCCGCAGATCGCTTCTATACGCTCGATATACGCGCGCGCCTGCGTCGGCAGATCTTCCAGACGGCGCATGCCGAGGGTGCTCTCGCGCCAGCCTGAGATCTCTTCGTAAATCGGCTCGCACTCGGCCAGCTCTTCTGCGCCGACCGGCAGAATGTCGACCATTTCGCCGTTGACCTTATAACCCACGCACAGCTGCAGCGTTTCCATGCCGTCGAGCACGTCCAGCTTGGTCACACATAAACCGGACACGCCATTGATCTGAATCGAGCGCTTGAGCGCGGCCGCGTCGAACCATCCGCAACGGCGCGCACGCCCGGTCGTCGCCCCGACTTCATTGCCGCGCGCAGCGATGTGGCGGCCGATGTCATCGTCGAGCTCGGTTGGGAACGGACCCGATCCGACGCGCGTCGTGTACGCTTTTGTGATGCCCAGAATGTAATGCAGTGCCTGCGGCCCGACACCGCTGCCGGCCGCCGCCGCGCCTGCGACGCAATTGCTCGACGTGACGAATGGGTACGTACCGTGATCGACATCGAGCAGCGTGCCTTGCGCGCCTTCGAACAGCAACCGCTTGTTGGCTTTCTGCGCTTCGAACAACAGCCGCGGCACATCTGCGACCATCGGCTTCAGCGCGTCCGCCAGCGACAACAGCTCGTCCAATGTTTTCTGGAAGTCGACCGTCTCGGCATTAAAGAAATCGCGCAACACGAAGTTGTGGAAGTCGAGCACCTCGCCGAGCTTTGCGGCAAGACGTTCACGATGAAAAAGATCCTGCACGCGGATCGCGCGGCGCGCGACTTTGTCTTCATAGGCGGGCCCGATACCACGACCTGTGGTGCCGATCTTGCCGGCGCCTTTGGCGGTTTCGCGAGCACGATCGAGTGCGACGTGATGCGCGAGAATCAACGGACAGGCTTCGCTGATGTAGAGCCGCGAGCGCACCTCGATGCCGGCGGCCTCGAGCGTGCCGAGCTCTTCCATCAAGGCTTGCGGCGAGAGCACCACACCGTTGCCGATAAAGCAGGCGACATCGGGCCGCAGAATTCCCGAAGGAATCAAATGCAGCACCGTCTTGCGGCCTTTGATCACCAGTGTGTGACCGGCGTTGTGGCCGCCGTGGAACCGCACGACGCCTTGCGCGTGATCGGTGAGCCAGTCGACGATCTTGCCTTTGCCTTCGTCACCCCACTGGGTGCCGACTACTACTACGTTTCTTGCCATCGTCAGATGTGCCTGCTTTGTCCGTGACGTTTAAATGCGTGCCATTGAAATGCGTCAATCAATCAAGCGATTCGATCTTCCACTCCGAGCCGCGCTTCACCAGCCGGCGATCGCAATTGAGCTCCGCTCGCGTGGCAGCGTGGCCGGGCAAATCGACGATCACAATTTCGCCTTGCTCGCGCAGCCGCTGTAGTGTTTGCCGCAATGACGCATCGCCCGGCGCGTACGGCGCCAGCACGCCTACCGAGTGCGCGGGAAACGGCGCCAGCCCCGCGAGCTCACGCAGATCGAGACTGAAACCGGTTGCCGGCCGCGCCCGGCCGAACGCCTGGCCGACTTGGTCGTAGCGCCCACCGAGCGCAATGGCGTTGGGATGGCCTGCCGTATAGGCGCTGAACACGACGCCGCTGTGATAATGGTAACCGCGCAGCTCGGCCAGGTCGAACCGGTGCACCGGCGCAATGTGCGCCAGATCGCCTGCGATCTTTTCCATGTCGGTCAATGCTCGCTCGATCTCGGGGAAGTCCGGCAAGCCGTCGCGCGCTTGTTGCAGCACTTCGACGCCCCCGTAGAGCTCGGGCAACAGCAGCAGCGCATCGCGCAGTTTTGGCTCGAGGTGCGCGACGAGCTCTCGCAAGGACGGCACATCCTTCGACTGCAGCACACGGAACAAATCAGACTCCAGCTCTGCATCGATATGGCCATGCTGCATCAACGCGCGAAACACACCGACGTGCCCGAGATCGAGATAAATATCGTTGACACCCACCGCGCGCAGCGCAGTCACCATCAGCGCCTGGATTTCGACATCGCTCTCGATGCCTGCATGTCCGTAGACTTCGGCGCCGATCTGCAACGGCTCGCGCGTGCGATTCAGTCCCGACGGTTGTGCGTGCAGCACGCTGCCCGCGTAGCACAGCCGGGTGACGCCATTGCGATTGAGCAAATGCGCATCGATGCGCGCGACCTGCGGGGTGATATCCGCGCGCACACCGAGCAGGCGTCCGGATAACTGGTCGACCAGCTTGAACGTACGCAGATCGAGATCGTGGCCGGTGCCGGTGAGTAGCGACTCGACATACTCGAGCAGCGGGGGCATCACCAGCTCGTAGCCGTGCGCGCGAAACAAGTCGAGCAGACGCCGGCGCAGCGCTTCGATACGCGTGGCATCGGCGGGGAGGATGTCCTCGATGTATTCAGGAAGCAGCCAACGACGCATGGTTTATCGCCGCGCTAACCAACGCTCGACAGCAGCAGCAGACTCGCGCCGACGACCACCAGGATCAAGCCGAAAAAGCGCAGCTGGCCATCGGCGAGACTGGAGATCCGCCGCATGGTTTCCCGCCAGCGCACCGGCGCCAGCAGCAGCGGCAGACCTTCGATCATGAGCAAGAGCGCAAACGCGGTCCACAGAGCGCTCGACATAGAAAGGTACGGCTAACCTGGACGATTCATGCGTGACTCGACATCCGCGCGAGGCCGCATGAATAATCCAGGCCGGCTATTTGGCCCCTTTGGCGGACGGGCTCTTCAAGTATTTGAAGAAGTCCGAGCTGGGATCGAGTATCAGCACGTCGGTCTTGTTCTTTAAGCTCTGCCGATACGCTTCCAGGCTGCGATAGAAGGCATAGAACTCGGGGTTCTGCTGAAACGCCTGCGCATACGTAGCCGAAGCCCGCGCATCGCCCTGGCCCTTAATGCGCTGCGCGTCGCGGTACGCTTCAGCGATAGTCACCTCGCGCTGACGTTCGGCATCGGCGCGAATTTTTTCCGCCTCGGCGAAACCGAGCGAGCGCAATTCGTTGGCGACGCGCTTGCGTTCCGCTTCCATGCGGCGATACACCGCCTCGCTGACCTCTTGCGGCAGATCGACGCGCTTCAAGCGAACGTCGAGCACTTGCACGCCGATCTTGCGCGCGTCGGCGTCAACTTTTTCGCGCATCAACGCCATGATGTGATCGCGCTCGCCGGAAACGACTTCGTGAATGGTGCGTTTGCCGAACTCCGCACGCAAGTTATCGTTGACCGTCTGCGCCAGGCGAATACGCGTGCGCGTCTCGTCACCGCCGACGCTGATGTAGTACTGCACGACGTCGACGATGCGCCACTTGACGAATGAATCGACCAGAACGTTTTTCTTCTCAGAGGTGATAAAGCGCTCGGGATCTTCCGAATCCAACGTCAGGATTCGCACATCGAAGAAGCGTACGTTGTCGATCAGCGGAAGCTTGGCGTACAAGCCGGGCTTGGTGATGATGTGCACCGGTTCGCCGAGGCGAAAGACGATGGCGTTCTGGCGCTGATCGACAGTGAACAGCGCAAGGCCCATTATTACGAGAATGACGACGAGCGCGATAAGCGCTAACGAGAGACCCCGCTTCATGGCCGTGCCTCCCGGTCGCGGCCGCGGAACGAATCGCGCGACCGGTTATCGAGCGCTGGCGCGGCCGGCGTCGTCGATTGAATTTCCGGCACGACGTTATGCTCGGGCGCGTTTTCAGGACCGCTCGACGCAGCGACACCGGCGGCGGCGCCGGACATCTGCAGCAGCTTGTCGAACGGCAGGAACAGCAGATTGCTGCCGGCTTTCTGATCGATGATGACCTTGGTCGTGTTGGACAATATTTGCTGGATTGCATCGAGATACATGCGCTGCCGCGTGACTGCCGGTGCGCGCGAGTATTCGGTGAGAATCTGGTTGAAGCGTGCTGCTTCGCCCTCTGCGTTCGCGATCACGCGCTGCTTGTAGCCTTCGGCTTCCTGCAGCAGACGCGACGCGCTACCGCGCGCTTTCGGGACGACATCATTCGAGTACGCCTGCCCCTCGTTGATCTGGCGCTCGCGATCTTGACCGGCTTTGACGGCGTCATCGAACGCGGCCTGCACCTGCTCGGGCGGCTGCGCCTGCTGCATCGTTACCTGGCTGATGGCGACGCCGGTCTTGTAGCGATCCAGGGTTTCCTGCATCAGCTTTTGCGCCTGCGCGCGGATCTGCTCGCGGCCTTCGTACAGCACGAAGTCCATGCGGCTTTTTCCGACGATCTCGCGCATTGCGGATTCCGCGACCTGCATGACGGAGTCGTCCGGGCTGCGGTTGTAGAACAGATATTCGGTCGGATCTTTCAGCATGTACTGCACGGCAAACTGCAAGTCGACGATGTTCTCATCGTCGGTCAGCATGAGCGATTCTTTCAGCACTTTATTCTTGACGTTGTTGCGGTAACCGACCTCGAGCGTTCGCACCTGCGACAGGTTGACGATTTCGACGCCTTCGATCGGATACGGCAGATGCCACTGCGGTCCCGGCTCAGTCGTCTGAGCGTACTTGCCGAAGCGTAGCACCACACCGCGCTGGCTCGCATCGACGATGTAGAAGCCGCTCGCCAGCCAGATCACGACGATGAGAACGACGAGCAGGCCCGCGCCGCCGGGAAGACGCCGACCGCCGCCGATGCCGGGCTCACGCGGCCCACCGCCTTTGCCGCCGAGCGCGCCGGTGATCTTCTGCCGGAAGCGATTCCAGATTTCGTCGAGGTCGGGCGGACCTTCGCCTCGCCTGCCCCAGTTTGGGTCGTTAAGCGCCATTCGGTTTTTTCTTAGTTGAAAGCGACGTTGCCCCGTGATGCACGTTTACGAGCGAGCGCCAGGCGCGAGCCGCTTTACGCCACCGCGCGGCTGGTTGGTAGGGGTAAGGGTGCACCCGTGCGAAACTCATCGATTGCCATCTGCACGAGCTCGACACCAGCGCCGGTCTTCGCACTAACGCGAAGGCGCGCGATTTTACCATACTCGTCACGCTCAGACCCCGGCTGCAACTCGGTGAGATCGATCTTGTTCAACAGCAGAATCTGCGGGATCGAACCGGCGCCGATTTCGTCGAGCACCAGATTTACCTCCGAGATCTGCACTGCTTGAACCGGGCTCGACGCGTCGACGACGTGCAGCAGCAGGTCGGCCTGGACCGTCTCTTCCAAGGTTGCGCGAAATGCAGCGACCAAGGTATGCGGCAGGTCACGGATGAATCCCACCGTATCGGAGACGACGATGTTGCCACCGCCCTCGGTGTGCAGGCGCCGCGTCGTGGTATCCAGCGTTGCGAACAATTGGTTAGCCGCGTACACGTGCTCGCGCGCAAGCCGATTGAATAACGTCGACTTGCCCGCATTGGTGTAGCCGACGATCGCCACCGAAAAGACCTCGCCGCGCTGTCTGGATCGCCGTTGGACCATGCGCTGCCGGTGCACCGCTGCGAGTTTTTCTTTCAGTACTTTTACCCGTTTGCGCAGCAACTGGCGATCGGTCTCGAGCTGGGTTTCGCCCGGACCGCGCAAGCCGATGCCGCCTTTCTGGCGTTCCAAGTGAGTCCAGCCGCGTACTAGCCGCGTGGCGAGATGCTCGAGCTGTGCGAGCTCGACCTGCAGCTTGCCTTCATGGCTGCGCGCACGCTGGGAGAAAATATCCAGAATCAGGCTGACGCGATCGATCACGCGGCAATCGAGCTGCTTCTCGAGGTTGCGCTCCTGCGCGGGCGACAGCTGATGATTGAACACCACCACTGCGGCATTCTGCGCCTGCACTAGCTCGCCCAACTCGACCACTTTGCCTTTGCCGGCGAACGTCGCAGAATCCGGTCGATCGCGCCGTCCCTGCACCATACCGACGACCGACAGACCGCAGCTCGCCGCGAGCTCCTGCAACTCGTCTATGCGCGAGCGCTGATCGGGCTCGCCGAAATCGAGGTTGACCAGGATTGCGCGATTTCCGTCCGGTGGACGTTCAAGCATGGGAACAGGCTCTCTTGAAAAACACTAAGTGATAAACGCTATGACGCTGCGCTGCGCGCACGGTACGCTGGCAGCACAGGACTGATGATTCGCATGCTCACGCGCACTGTAAAAGCGCTACGCCGCTTGGAGGATATGGGGGCGACCCGGGCGCAAAAAAGAGACCCGGACGAAAAGATCGGGCTGGTATGCAAACAATTGCCGCGACCGCGGCACGAGCTAGAGTTACACCGCTTACCGTTTCGCCAGCCACCGTCCCGCCGGAAACTGTTCTCGTGGCTCCCGCCGTTACCGTTCTTGCGGCTCCCGCCGTTACTAGTTCTTGCGGCTGTTCGGCCGAACGGTTCCGCTTGGCATCGTTCGCCGGACATTGTCTCGCTACCTGTCGCGCCGGGCATTGACGCACCGACGCGCAACCGCGACCGGACAACGTGTAGCGCAATCAGCTATCGGCAGAATGATCGAGCGTGAGATTGACGGCGCGCGCGGGGACCACGGTCGAGATCGCGTGCTTGTACACCATCTGGGTCACCGTGTTCTTCAGCAGTACGACGTACTGATCGAAGGATTCGATCTGCCCTTGCAGCTTGATGCCGTTCACGAGATAGATCGAGACCGGCACGTGCTCTTTGCGCAAAGCATTCAAAAACGGGTCTTGTAGCAGTTGCCCTTTCGCGCTCATTAGGGCTCCTTCTTCTATCTTTTATGTCGGGGTTACCTACTGTACTTGATTTCAATCGCGGTTGCCATACCTCATGCCGTGCTATACGAATGTCATGACGTCAACGTTTGTCCGCATATGGATTGCGGCCCATCTTGAATTGAATGCGCACCGGCGTGCCTTGCAGGCGAAAGGTTTCGATGAAATGTTTCTCCAAAAATCGGCGATAGCTGTCGGGCAGGCTGTCGAGCTGATTGCCGTGGATCACGATGATCGGCGGGTTCACCCCGCCCTGATGCGCATAGCGCAACTTGGGCCGGAAGATGCCATGACGCGGCGGCGCTTGGCGCGCGGTCGCAGCAATCAGGGCGCGCGTAAGTTTCGGCGTCGGCAGACGAGCCATGGCGGCGGCATAGGCCAAATCTACCGATTTGATAAGTTCGCTCATGCCGCGCCCGTGCAGCGCCGACACGTAATGTATGCGCGCAAACGCAAGGAACGCGAGCTTGCGGTCGAACTCGCGCTTGGTCTGCTCGCGCTGCTCTTCGCTCAGGCCATCCCATTTGTTCACTGCGACCACCAGCGCGCGGCCGGCCTCGAGGATGAAACCGGCGATGTGCGCATCCTGTTCGGAGATCGCCTGCTGCGCATCGAGCACGAGGATCGCGACGTTGGCGTCCTCGATCGCCTGCATGGCCTTGATCACGGAAAATTTCTCGACCGTCTCGGAGACTTTGCCGCGCCGGCGCAGGCCCGCCGTGTCGATCAAGGTATACGGCTTGCCGTTGCGCTCGAACGCGACGTGAATGCTGTCGCGCGTCGTGCCCGGCTGATCGAACGCGATCATGCGCTCCTCTCCGATCACTGCATTGACCAGGGTCGACTTGCCGACGTTGGGCCGGCCGATCACCGCGATGCGCGGGCCGCCGTCTTCCTGCGGTTCGAGGGGCGCCGCGGCGTATTGCTCGAGCGCGATCTCCATCAACTCGCTGATGCCGTCGCCGTGCGCGGCTGAGATAGCGAGCGGATCGCCGAGTCCGAGCTCGTGGAATTCCGCAGCCACTGCTTCGCGCGACAGGCCCTCGCTTTTGTTGACGACCAGCAGCAGCGGACGACCGGTCTTGCGTAGTTGCGCTGCGATGTCGCGATCTTGCGGCGTTAGTCCCTGACGGCCATCGAGCAGAAACAATACGGCGTCGGCCTCGTCCACTGCCTGCAAGGTCTGCCGTGCCATCTCGTGGTAAATGCCGTCGCGCGCGGACGGCTCGAGACCGCCGGTGTCGACCACGAGATAAGGTTTAGGACCGACTCGGCCATGACCGTAATGGCGATCGCGAGTCAGTCCGGGAATGTCGGCGACCAGCGCGTCGCGGCTCCGCGTGAGCCGGTTGAACAAAGTCGACTTGCCGACATTCGGACGCCCAACGAGGGCAATGGTCGGTTTCATCGTGGGCGATTCCGCGGCATGCGCGACGACGCTAACGCGGCGCCGAGCACGCTAGAGCGCGCTTGGCGTGATCGCGTAGACGCTGCCTTTGCGCGTTTGCACCACGACGGTCTGCCCCGCGCCGCGTACCGGGCGCGATTTGATTGCACTGCCATCGGTCGCCATCCGCACTGCGAAGCCGCCGTCGTCGCGATCGAGAAAATGCACATAGCCTTTATAGTCGCCTACCGTAACGTACAGCGAGATCTGCAGCGGGGCGCTCACCTGTCGTGCAGTCAGCTTGTCCTGCTTCCAGATCGTCGCGCCGGTATTTTTATCGAGAGCAGACACCGAGCCTTTGTTGTCTGCCATGTAGAGCGTGATCGGATCGATTGCAAGTGCGACCGCCGAGGACGCTTCGCGGCTCCAGATCAGCGAGCCACGCGTCACATCGTAGCAGCCGACGCGGCCCTGATAGGCCACCGCGCAACCTTGATCGCCATCTATTGCGGGCGCGGCGGCGATATCGGTGATGCGCTCCAGCTCGTTCGCACCTTTCGGTTGTGCGAGCGTACTTTCCCAAAGCACCGTGCCGTTGGTGAGATTGAGCGCAACCAGCTTGCCGGCCGGCAGCCCTGCGAGCACCATGCCGCGCGAGAGGATGACGCCGGAGTCGGAACGCAGCAACAGCGGCGGCAGCGAGAAGCGGTACTCCCAAACCGGCGCACCATTCTTTGCGTCCAGCGCGTAGATTTTGCCGTCGCCGCTGCGCACGATAACCACACCTTGCGCGATGCGCGGCGCCATCAACACTTCGCTCGACACCTGGCTCTTCCAAGCGAGCTTGCCATCGAGCGTGTAGGCCAGGACCGCGCCGCGTCTGGTTGCCACCACCGCGAGATCGCCATCGACACCGACGCCGCCTGACAGCGGCTCTTTCGTGTCGGTGCGCCAGATCTGCTTGCCGCTGACCGCGTTGAAGCGAGCCAGCGTGCCTTTGGCACTTCCCGCGTAGACCGAGTCGCCCTCGAGCGCAGGGGTGAAAATGTAGACGTCGGAATCGCCCACCGAGTTTTTCCACATCACTTTCGTTTTGGCGGTCGGCTTGAACTCAACCAGCGGCGCCGGCTTCACTACGTCGGCTCCACCGCAGCCCGCGAGCACGCCGAGTGCCGTGCACACTGCAATCGCGTAACCCGCAAGTCTCTTCCCAGCGATCATCTGCATCCCTGACATCGTCATTTGGCGCCGCCCAGCGCATCGAGTTTGATTTCTACCACGGCGCGATAGCTACCCTCTGCGGGCAGCTTGTCGATTGCCTGTTTGTAGGCAGCGCGGGCCTCGGCTTTCTTGTCCTGCGCAACGTATACGTCGCCCTTACGATCCGCGTACAGGCCGTCGAACGCCGGCGCGTGACTTGCATCAAGCAGCTTGAGTGCGTCATCGTACTTCTTCTGATCGAGCTGTACGCCCGCGAGCCGCAGCCGTGCGATCGCGACGGTATCCTCGTCGCGCGAATGATCCACCACCCACTGCAGCTGCGCCGTTGCGCTTGCCGCATCGCCGGCATCGTAGTTGGCTTTCGCAGCGACCAGCGCGGCCATCGGGGCATACGGCGTGGAGCCGTAGGTATCCATGAGCGGGCCCGAAGTCTCGCGAATGCCCTTCAGATCGTTCGCCCGCACGGCTTTCTCGAGGCCCATGTAGAGCTGCGCTGCCTCGCCTGTTTTGCCGCGCTTGTAAGACTGCCAGGCGGTTGCCGCGCCGGCTGCCACGCAACCCGCGATCACCACGGCGACCACCAGACGCCCGTTCGCCTTCCACCAGGCTTTCAGCGCGTCGATCTGTTCCTGTTCTTCCAAGTCGTACATAAGGGTTCCGTTTTTTTCGTTTTACGCTTCTATGTCTGCCACGGCACGCGCATCGCGAATGCGTGCGATGGCCTCCTCCGCCGAAACGCTGACCTGCTCGCTGACTTCCCGCAGCGACTTCACCACTACTTTTCCAGACGCCGCTTCGTCATCGCCGATGATCACTGCGAAGCGCGCGCCGCTGGCGTCCGCTTTCTTCATCTGCGACTTGAAGCTGCCCCCGCCGCAGTGAAACACCAGATCGATTCCCGCCGCCCGCATTTGTTCGGCCACACGCCACGCCATGCGATCGGCTTGCACACCGCTGTGCACGAGATACGCTGCAGGCGCTGCAACGACCGATTGTGCGCTTTCCGCCATCAGCGCCAGCAATCGCTCGACGCCCATCGCGAATCCGCACGCCGGCGCCGGCTTCGCACCCAGCTGCGCGAACAGTCCATCGTAGCGCCCGCCGGCGCAGACCGCGGATTGTGCACCGAGGCGATCGCTAACCCACTCGAACACGGTGTAATTGTAGTAGTCGAGCCCGCGCACCAGCCGCGGGTTGATGACGTACGCCACACCGGCGTCGCGCAAGATACTCTGCAATGCCTCGAAGTGCGCGAGCGATGCATCGTCGAGATCGTCGTGCAGACGCGGCGCAGCTTCGATCAGCGCCTGCATCGCCGGATTTTTGCTGTCGAGAATGCGCATCGGATTAGTATGTAATCGACGCTGGCTGTCCTCGTCCAGACCGTCGCGATGGCCCTCGAAATATTCCAGCAGTCGCAATCGATAGCGCGCGCGAACCTGCGCATCGCCGAGCGTATTGATCTGCAGCTCGATATCCTGCAGCCCAAGGCGCTGCCATAACGCCGCGCACATGATCAAGTGTTCGGCGTCGACATCCGGCCCGGGAAACCCGAGCGCCTCGACGCCGACCTGATGAAATTGCCGATAGCGTCCCTTCTGCGGCTTTTCGTGCCGGAACATCGGGCCGGTGTAGTACAGCCGCTGCGGCGCGTTATACAGGAGATGATGCTCGGCCGCCGCACGCACGCAGGAGGCGGTGCCTTCCGGACGCAAGGTGATGCTCTCGCCGTTGAGATCGGTGAAGGTGTACATCTCCTTCTCGACGATGTCGGTGACCTCGCCGATGGAGCGCACGAAAAGCTCGGTCTTTTCCACCAGCGGCATCCGAATGGCGCGGTAGCCGTAAGCACGCAGCCAGTCTCGTACGGTCGCTTCGAACGCATCCCAAAGCGGGGCCTGGTCCGGCAGGATGTCGCTCATCCCGCGGATCGATTGAATTATCTCGCTCATCTGTTGAAGTCCGGCTCGACGGCGCCGGTTGGATTGAAAGTGGCTCGCCGGTCAGTTGAAAACAGCCCGCCGGTTCAGGTTAGTGTAGTCAGGCGCTCGCGTTCGCGCTGCGTCCCGGGCGTCGCGCCGGAACCATAGCGCTTCACCACGTACTCCGCAACGATAGATTGAAACTCCTCGGCGATGCGGGCGCCTTTCAAAGTGACGGTCTTGGCGCCGTCCACGTACACCGGCGCGACCGGATTCTCGCCCGAGCCGGGCAGGCTGATGCCGATGTTCGCTTGCTTGCTCTCACCAGGCCCGTTCACGACGCAGCCCATTACGGCAACGGTCATCGCCTCGACACCGACGTACTGCTTGCGCCACACGGGCATCTGCTCGCGCAGCCAGCTCTGTATGCCGGACGCGAGCTCCTGAAAATAGGTGCTGGTGGTGCGGCCGCAGCCCGGACACGCAATCACCATCGGCGTGAACGAGCGAAAGCCCATGGTCTGCAGAATCTCCTGCGCGACGATCACCTCGCGCGTGCGATCGCCGCCGGGCTCCGGCGTCAGCGAAATCCGGATGGTGTCGCCGATGCCTTCCTGCAGAAGCACCGACAAGGCAGCGGTCGACGCCACGATGCCCTTGCTGCCCATGCCGGCTTCGGTGAGTCCGAGATGCAGCGGATAATCGCAACGGCGGGACAGCTCGCGGTACACCGCAATCAAGTCCTGCACGGCGCTGACCTTGCATGACAAAACGATGCGATCGCCGGGCAGACCCAGCGCCTCGGCATCGCGCGCGCTTTCCAATGCAGATGTAATGAGTGCCTCGCGCATCACCGCCGCTGCGGAATGCGGCAGGCTGCGCGCGGCATTCTCGTCCATCAAACGCGCGAGCAGCGCCTGGTCCAGGCTCCCCCAGTTGACACCGATACGAACCGGCTTGCCGTAGCGGCACGCGGCCTCGATCATCACCCCGAACTGCTCGTCTCGGCGCGCGCCGCGCCCGACGTTGCCCGGGTTGATCCGATACTTATCCAGCGCTTGCGCGCAATCGGGAAATTGCGTCAGTAGCCGATGGCCGTTGAAATGAAAATCGCCGACGATCGGGACGTGCACCCCGGCCGACAGCAATCGCTCTTTGATGTGCGCAACCTGTGCGGCAGCTTCGGGCGAATTTACCGTGATACGCACCAGCTCCGAGCCGGCGGTGGCCAGCGCCGTGACCTGCTTCACGGTGGCGTCGGCGTCGGCGGTATCGGTGTTGGTCATCGATTGCACGACAACCGGCGCACCGCCGCCTAGCAGCACGGAGCCGATCCGAGCCGCTCGCGTCGCGCGCCGCACCGTCTGCTCTAGATCGGCAACCATGGTCATCACTCGAGCGTGATGCGCGCGACATCGACGCGCGTGTGCGGTTGCAAATCGACGTCCCTGTCGTGATAGATCAGCTTGACGTTCTGCGCGTTGCCGACCACCAGTGTGAACGGCGGCGTGCCGCGCAAGACACGCTCGCTGCCGGAAGGATTCATGCGCGACAGGATCGTGGCGCCGGTGGCGTCGGTGACGCGCACCCAGGAATCGCCTTCGAACACCAGTTTCAGCTGCGCAGGACCGACGCCCATGGTGAGCGACTTTGCCGTTGGCTCGACGACGCCGGGCGCTTCTGCGCTGGCACCGCCGCCGCGTCGATTGTCCCAGGCGGGTGCGTCGGGCTTGACGGCGTTTGCGCTCGCATCTGCAGCCGCGCCGGATGCTGGCGCACTCGCATCGCTTCGCGTGGCATTCGCCCGGACAGATGGCGTTTTCAGTTCGCTTGCTTGACGTTCTTGCGCCGCGGTCTTGCCGGAACGCGCAAGAGGATCGGCTGCAGAGGCAGCAGGCTTCGCTGCCTGCGCGGGGAACTTGCTCGGCCCGCTCGCCGGTGCTTGAGGTGATGATGTTGGAGATTTCGGCGCCTGCGACGTCGACGCCCGCGCGCTTGCGACTGCTGGGGGCGTCAAATCCTCCGGCTTCGCGACCGGCGACTCGGGTGGCGATGTCCCTGATTCCGATGAGCCGGGCGCCGATGAGCTCCTACCTGGGGCAGAGCCTGTACTGCTATCGGCGGGCATCGTCGTCGATGGATGCGATCCCGGCGCCGGCGCGTCGTTTGCTGCCGTGAGTTCGTGGCTTTCGCGTGCTGCGTGCGATGCCAGCAGCACCACCGCGATGATCACCAACGCGACCAGCACACCGCTGACGAGTACGACACGCGGACGCTCGGACGCGCCGCTCGATGCATAGGTTTGCTCGGACGCCGTCGTCTCGACTTCAGGCATGCTCATCGGATGGGTCGCTGCGGCGACCAGCGCATCGGGATCGAGATGCAGAAGCTTCGCGTAGTTGCGCAAAAATCCGCGCACGAATACCGCGCCGGCGAAAATACTGTAGTCGTCGTGCTCCAGCGCTTCGACCTGACGCACGGAAATCTTGAGCTGGCGGGCGATATCGCCGAGGCTCAATCCCTGGCTGCGTCTGGCTGCCGTCAGGCGCTGGCCGGCAGTCTCTACTGCCATTTCCTCCGCTGCCGGCTGAGCGTCAGAGCTCAATGACGTTGTTTCTGGCTCGTTCATTCGAAGCGACCTTCCGCAAAGGCTTTCGCCTCGGTCGAAGATGGATAGCGGCGGCGCAACTGCATGCCGTAGTTTGCGATCGCGGTACGATCGACCAGTTTGTGCGAGATCTTCGCGCCCAGCCACAACGCATCCGGACCGGCGTTTTCCACCGCACTGAAATAGCGGCCGATGTACTGCTTGGCACCGACGTAATCATTCTGAGCGTAGTGCAGATCGGCCAGACCGTACAACGCCTGCGCCTGTCGCGGATTGAGCGCTATCGACTTGACGAAATAAGCTTCCGCCGTCTTGTCGTCGCCCGCTTTGCGAGCGCACACGCCGGCATTTTTGTACGCGACGTCGGGCGTCGCGTACAGAGGATTTTTCAGTGCATCGAGCAACTGCTTGATACCCTCGGCCTCGCGCCTGCGCTGGCATAGGAATAAACCATAGTTGTTCTTCGTCTCCGAGCTGTTCGGATTCAGCTTGAGCGACTGGCGAAAGCTCTGCTCCGCCGGCGCGTCTTGCTTGAGCTGCATGTAAACCAGGCCGAGCGCGTCGTACGCCGGCGCGTAGGTACGATCTGCATTGGTTGCGATCTTCAGCTCGTCGAGTGCGACTTCGAGCTGGCCGTTCTGATAATAACTCACCGCCAATTCGGTGTGGATTTTGGCGCGCTCGAGGCCCGAGTTCGGTGTTAGGGGACGCTCCGCCGGCGGCGGCGTATTGGCGACCGCGGGCGGGTTGCCGGACTTCTGCGAAGCACAGCCGGCAAGCACGGCGATCAAGATGATGACGACGGCGCGTATCACAGCGTGGCTTCCCGGGTGCGCGTTCTCGGCGTTCGGCGATCCTGCACTTGCCCGGCGAGCTGTCCGCAGGCGCCGTCGATATCCTCACCACGCGTCTTGCGCACCGTTGCGATCAGGTCCGCGCCCATCAGCACCTGCTGGAACGCGCGGATCCGATCGGGCTCGGAGCGCTGATAGCCGGAATCCGGAAATGGATTGAACGGAATAAGATTGAATTTGCACGGCACATCGCGCGTGAGCGCAACCAGATCGCGCGCATGCTGCAACGAGTCATTGACGTCTTTCAGCATCACGTATTCGAACGTAACGAAATCGCGCGGCGCGCCGTAGCGCTTCCATTTCGCCTGCAGTGGTGCGGGCATCATGCTCTCGCCCGCAGCATCGCCATCGGACTGCGATGCGTCCGCGTAGCGGCGGCAGGCGGCCATCAGATCTTTCAGCGGATACTTGCGATTGATCGGCACCAGCACATCGCGCAGCTCATCGGTCGGTGCGTGCAGCGAAACCGCGAGCGCGACCGGACATTGCGCGCGCAGGCGATCGATGTTCGGCACGATGCCCGACGTACTTACGGTGACGCGCCGGCGCGACAAGCCATACGCGTGGTCATCCACCATCACGTAGAGCGCCGCAACCAGATTATCGAAATTGGCCAGCGGCTCGCCCATGCCCATCATCACCACATTGCTGATGACGCGCTCGGCGCCATCTGGATGGGTATGTGCGCCGAGGGCCTGATTCGCCCACCACAACTGGCCGAGAATTTCGCCGGTGGTGAGATTGCGATTGAATCCCTGCCTGCCGGTCGAGCAGAACGTGCACTGCAAAGCGCAGCCGACCTGGCTCGAGATGCACAAGGTGCCGCGATTGACCTCGGGGATGAACACCGTCTCGATGCCGTTGTTCGCACCGACCGACAGCAGCCATTTGCGCGTGCCGTCGGTCGCGACCGCGTCGCTCATCACGCTCGGCGGCAGCACGACCGCACTTTGCGCGAGCTTCTCGCGAAACGTGCGCGACAGATCGCTCATGCGTTCGAAATCGCTCTCACCCAGACGATGAATCCAGCGTAATAGCTGGCGCGCACGGAACGGCTTCTCGCCGAGCTCGGCGCAGAAATCGATCAGACCGCGTTCATCCAGGTTGAGCAGATTGACCGTCATTTAGCGGGAGAAAATCTCGATGTCCGAAAAGAAATATGCAATCTCCTTCGCCGCGGTCTCTACGGCATCGGAGCCATGTACTGCGTTGGCATCGATGCTGTCTGCGAAATCAGCGCGAATGCTGCCGGCAGCGGCTTTCTTTGGATCGGTGGCGCCCATAAGGTCGCGATTCTTCTGAATCGCGCTGTCACCCTCGAGCACCTGAACTATTACGGGTCCGGAGGTCATGAACTTGACCAGGTCGGCGAAAAAAGGCCGCTGCCGGTGGACGGCGTAGAAGCCTTCCGCCTGCGGCTGCGACAGGTACATCATGCGCGAAGCGATGACTTTCAAGCCCGCCGCTTCGAAGCGCGAGTAGATTTGTCCAATCACATCCTTGGCTACCGCATCGGGTTTGATGATGGATAGCGTTCGTTCAACAGCCACGTGGTTTCTCCAGTTCGAATCTGATTACTGCGTTGGGGTCGTTGCCTTGCGGCGTGTCTGCCTTGCGTGTTGCGGTTGCGCGTATTCTGCTCGATCACTTTTTCAAGTTTCGATTTTTCAACCAATTCATAAGGATAACACGGCAACCCGTTGAAAGAAAGCAGGCCCTGCCCGAACCGTTAGGCTGCTGCATACTGTCCGCGGTTCCCGCCGGAAGTGAAGGTCTGTGCTCGAATGACACGATCGCTCTACACCGCATAACGCGCCGATTGCGCCTCCCGGTATACATCGCTTTGCTTTGCTTCGATGCGCGCGCGTAGCTTCCGGCGCGTTTTCAGTCTCGTGCAAAGGGTGGTACTGTTTCGGCCGGAGCCCGTTCGCAAAGGGGAGGACATGGCAGAGGCCGGAATCGTACAGGACGAACAAAAGCTCAAACAGCGCGCGATGCGGCGCCTCGCCGTCGCCCTCACCTTCATCGCGCTTGCCATTGCCGGACTTGCGATCCTCGATCGCTACAACGCCTCGCTGAAAAAACCCGAAATTCCGACCAAGCCGCCCGAGCTGCGCGCGCTGCCCGGCGTGCCCCCGGGCGAACAGCCGCGGGCTTCGCCGGCGCCGCCATTGACGCCGGCTCCTGCGCCGGCACAGCAAGCCGAATCGTTTCCGCCGCCACCGCCTCCGGTTGTCAGCAATCAACCGCTGCCTTCTCCCGAGCCCGCGCCGAAGGCGTCACCCACGCCATCGGCCAATCCCCCATTCGAGAGTACCAGCAAGAATCCGCCGGCCGCCGCGACAGCGCCATCGCGCAACAACGATCAGCCGATCATGGCATCGCCCGCGCAACCGGCCGCATCGTCGCCGAGCTCTGCAGGGAGCAAGCCGAGCGCTGCCGCTCAGCCGCGCGCGGTGCCGGCGCCCGTAGCCGCGCCGGCCGCAGCGGGGCAACCTGCAGTGGCGCAGCCGACAACTGCACCGGCCGTCGAGTCGGCTGCCAAAGGTTTCGTCGTGCAGGTCGGAGTTTTCACCACTGCGGCAAACGCGCGCAGCCTGCAGGAGAAGCTATCCGCCAAAGGCATTCGCACGCACTTGGAGACGCGCTTGGTGGTGGGCCCGTTTCAGGATCGCGCGGAAGCAGATGCGGTGGTCAGTCAGCTCAAGCAGATGGGCTTGGAAGGCATGGTGTCGCCGCATTAGCCTGACCGGCTGCCATTCTACGGATACAGCAATCCCGGCAGCCACAGCGATATCTGCGGCACGTAAGTCACCAAGATGAGATACAGCAGCATGACCCCGACCCAGGGTAGACATGCGATCGACACTTCCGTCATCCCCATTCGCGCGAGATGGGATGCGACGAATAGATTCAAACCGACCGGCGGATGGATCATGCCGATTTCCATGTTGATGGTCATGATCACGCCGAGATGAATCGGATCGATCCCCATCGCCTGCGCGATCGGCAGAAACAGCGGCGCCAAAATCAAAATGATCGAGCTGGGCTCCATGAATTGCCCGGCCAGCAGAAGCGCCACGTTCACCGCCACCAGAAACATCCATGGCTGCAGATGCTGGTCGACTACCCACTGCGACATCGATTGCGGAATCTGTTCCGACGTCAGCAGGAACGAGAACAAAATCGCGTTGGTGATGATGTACAGCAGCATCGCACTCGTGTTGGCCGCCGACAGCAGAACCTTCGGCACTTTGCGCAGCGGCAGATCGCGATAGAGAAAGCACGCTGCGACGAACGCATAGACGGCGCTCACGGCAGCGGCTTCGGTCGGCGTGAACCACGCCAGGTAGATGCCACCCATGACGATCACGACCAGCAGCAGGCCGCCGAACGCACTGCGGAAACTCAACCACACCTCTTTCGCGGATGCGCGCGGCAACGTCGGAAACCGCTTCACCTTCGCAATGCCGTAGGTCACGGCCATCAACACCGCAGTCAACAAGATCCCCGGTACTACACCTGCGACGAACAGCTTGCCCGCACTCGTGTTGGTGCTGACCGCGTAGATGATCATCACGATCGACGGCGGAATCAGAATGCCGAGCGAGCCTGACGTGGTGATCACGCCGACCGCGAAGCGTTTCGGATATCCCTGCTTGATCATGGCCGGCAGCATGACGCTGCCGATTGCGGCGACGGTCGCCGGGCTCGAGCCGGACACCGTCGCGAAAAACGCGCACGCGAGAATGGCGGCCATCGCCAATCCGCCGGGCATCCAGCCCACCAGTGCCTGCGCGAAACGGATGATGCGCGCCGCAATACCGCCCTCGGTAAGAAATGCGCCGGCCAGAATAAACAGCGGCACCGCCATGATCGCAAAGCTCTCCAGCCCGGTGACCAGCCGCTGCGAGATGATGTCCACCATGTCCATGGTGAAATGCGAGAAGCCGACCAGATAAACCAGCACCGTGAGACCGAGCGCGATCGAGATCGGCGTGCCGGTCAGCAACAGCAGCAGCAGAATCAGCAGAATGATGGCTGCAGTCATTCGCGCAGCCCCACGGTCGATGTCGCCGGCGCATCGGCGGCGGCGTAGTCGTGACTGGCGAGCTCGCCGCGCGTGACGTAGCGCCAGATCGCCTGCATGAAGCGAAACGACATCAATCCGCTGCCCAGCGGAATGCACAGATAGACCACCCAGCGCGGCCACTCGAGATCCGCCGTCACCGTGCCGGCCTCGTGCATGAACAGTACCCAGCGGCCGCCGAGAATCGCGATTACCGCAGTGAACAAGGCGCCGAGGCCGAGCCCGGTGATGATCAGCGCTTTTTGCATGCGCGGCGGCGAGTTGGTGACCAGCACATCGACGCCGATATGAATGCCGGTGCGCACGCCATATGCGGCGCCGAACTTCGCCATCCAGATGAACAGAAAAATGCACAGCTCCTGCGCCCAGCTGAAATCCAGCTGGCTGGTGTACTGCCATAGAGCTGGAACGCGCGAGGTATATCGATGCACGACCGCCACGAAGATGACCAGCGTGGCGACCGCCATGCACGTGGCGATCAGCCACTCTTCCAAGCGATCGAGAAGGCGCAGGACCATGAGAGTAAGTGCGGCAGCGGTTATCGGACTCGCAGCAAGGTCGAGCTGTTATTTGCTCTTGGCTTTTTGGGTCTCCGCCGAGATTGCGTAGATTGCGTTGAGCAGATCGCGGCCGACCGCGGCCTCGAATTGTTTATGCACCGGCAGCATGGCCTGTTGCCAGGCCTGCCGCTCCTGCGCCGGCAACGTGTAGATCTCGGTGGTGCCCGCAGCTTTCACCGCCGCCAGCGCGCCCTCGTTGTCCTTCTGCGCAATCCCGCGTTCGTAGATCGTCGCTTCCTTCATTGCCTGCTCGAGCATCGACCGCACATCGGCGGGCAAGCCGTCCCAGAACTTCTTGTTGACGATGACGGCATAGAGAATATAGCCGTGGTCGGACAAGGTGAGATGCTTTTGCACCTCGTGCATTTTCTGCGTGTAGAAATTCGAGACGGTGTTTTCCGTACCGTCGATGACGCCTTGCTGCAGCGCTGAGTACACCTCGCTGAACGACATCACCTGCGGCAGCGCGCCGATCTGGCGAAACGTGGCGGCAATTACTTTGGACGACTGCACACGCACTTTCAGTCCCTGAAAATCCTGCAGCTTGCGCACCGGGCGATTGGCGCTCATCTGCTTGAAGCCGTTGTCCCAGTAGGCGAGCCCTTTGATGCCTTTCGGTTCGAGCTTGGCGAACAGCTTCCGCCCGATCTCACCATCGGTCACGCGATTTACCGCCTCGACATTCGGAAAGAGATATGGCAGATCGAACACTTCGAATTCGCGCGCCCCGATCGGCCCGAACTTCGATACGGACGGCGCCAGCATCTGCACGGCGCCACGCTGCAGCGATTCCAACTCTTCGCCGTCTTTGTAGAGCTGACTGTTCGGATACACCTCGACCTTCACGCGTCCTTTGCTGCGCTCTTCGGCAAGTTGTTTGAACTTGATCGCAGCGCTGCCTTTCGGCGTGTCGACGGTGACAACGTGGCTGAAGCGGACAACGATTGGTTGCTGTGCTGCAGCCGAGGTTGCAACAGCGGCCAACGCCACAGCCGCCAGCATACGAAATACCAGCATCTATCCTCCGGGACGCAAGCGGATTTGTTTTGCATGCGACGACGCTGCTTGCGCACAGCGCCTCACGAATGGCCGCCGATTCTACTCGTAGCGCAGCCATTCCGGCAGCACGCCGGGTTCGCCGGCCTGCGCCGCATAGCGATGATCGACACCGATGTCGGGGATCCATACCAGCGCCGATCCGGCAAATAACAGCGGCAGCCGCTCGCGCTGCCACGCCGGCAATCCGGCCTCCTGCAGAAGATTTTTCAACGTGCGCGATGGACGCTGCGGAGACAAGCGAATGCGCTCGCCGCCGCTGCGTGCACGAATGACGCTGCCATCCTGCAGGAGTTGCCGCACGGATAGCCCGCCGCCAACCACCGTTTGAAAACGCACAGCGCCGAGCCCGCGAGGCAGCAGCAACTCGTCCTCGCCGCGCCAGGGCTGCGACCAGCCTTGCGCTGGATCGGCATTCGCAGCTTCCAGATACAAACGTCCGCGGTGACGACGCA
>JBBRGM010000003.1:0-31230 GCA_038240725.1 Burkholderiales bacterium
GGCTGGTTTCACTGCGGTGAGCGATGGCCAAGGCATCTTTCTATTTCCAGCGGTGAAGCCGGGCATTCAATACCTGTACTTCGACCGCTCCGAAGCGGCGGCCGGAAAAGTATCTCCGCGCGCCGTTCCGGTCGAAATCGACGTTGCCAGCGGTGCTGTGAAAGTGGTCGATCTGCCGCTCGTGCGTCCTGGCTGCATCTGGGGGCAGGTTGTGATGTATCGGTGGCGTGGTGCGCCGGTCGACGAATCGGCTTCGGCGGACCAAGCCGGGGCGTTTACCGGCCGGCTCATACCCGAACGCGGGTTGGGCGGCGCCCTCGTTGTGTTGAGCCAGCGCGGCAGCGTGGTCAGGCGATTCACCGATCAGGAGGGAAAGTTTCGCGCGGATGGATTGACGCCCGGTGAATGGGCGGTGACGGTAGAGCGTGAAGGCTTGCCGGCGGACCTGGAACTGATCGAGCCGCCTTCCAAATTGTTCGTCGCCCCTGGACGCGAGATGGAGTTGTCGCTCGAGCTGGCGCCCAAAGGCGTGGGCCAAGCGATCCCGGCGCGCGCGAGTGCGCAACGCTAGCGATTAGCTCACCGTGAGGTGGTCGACGCGGGTGTGACGCCGACTGGCGCGACAAGCGCGGCGGCGTCGATACATTGCGCTCAATGCGTCGCCAGCCAGCCGATCAGAACTAGCACGCAGGTTACCGCCGCAGCGGCGATGTAGAGATTCAATTTGGCGCGCCGATGCAGCGCTTCTAGCGCGCGTGTCATCTGCGCATTGTTATCCGCCAACGCGCGCAGCAGCTCTGCCGTTTCCTGTTGCTGCTTTTCCAACGCCTGCACGCGCCGCTCCAGTATTGCGATAGTGCTCGCAGCATTCGTGAGCGCACTGTCCGAGCGCACGGCGAGATCTACCGGCGCGGCGTCCGGCTGGTTGCGCACCAGCGCCGCGAGCTTTTTCGCGCCGCCGACGATCGTCGGTGCATTCGAAATAATGGTGGACCAGGGGACAGCCTTCAGCCAGAAGAGCGACATGCATTGCCTGCCATGAAACGGATCGACGATGCCATGATACCGGCCCCGCGGATTGGAGGCACGCAACGCGCTCTTCGCGCTGACGCTCTGGCTAGAACCTTGCTCCGCGATCAGCGCCTCTCACACCGCTGGATCATCGATGACCGCGCAACAACCCCGCAACGACCGCCCAAATATCGTCCGACTGCGCTTCGAGCAATTCCTCGGTTTCTCACTGGCAGCCCTGTTCGTCAGCAGCGCGGCCGCGCTCACCACCGCCCCCGCACCCGCGGCTTGGGGTGCGCTGCCGATTGCACGGACGACGCTCGTTTGCACCGCGGTTGTCTTGTTGATGCTCGGTATGATCAGTGCGTTGCTTCGCCGCCGCAGGCGCGCCAGCGCGCCCGGTCATGCAAATCTGGACGCGATGCGGGCGATGACAGCCGACCAGTTCCGGCGCCGCGTGGAGGCCGGCCTCGAGCAGCGTGGCTACGACATCAAGCCGGTCGGACGCAACGAAGCAGGCGACGACACGCTGCGCGCGACCAAAGCAGACAAAAGAATTCTGATCTACTGCAGCAGCACCGGTCGCGGCGCGGTGAGCATGGCTTCGATGCAAGCGCTCCATAACAGCATGATGGCCGAACAGGCTACCGGCGGCCTCACCATTACCAGCGCCGTGCTGGATCCTGCCGCACGCGCGTTTGCGGTCGACAAACGCATCGGTATCGTTGAGGGCGGCGCGCTGCTCGAGTTGGTCAACCGGGGCATGACGCGCAAGGCCGGCATCCGCAGAGAACCGTACTTCGCCACCCCGGTGCATGAGCTGCCGGACGCATTCATGACGGTCGACGCACAATCGCTGCCGCCCGCCTTCTCGCGGGACCGGATCGCAATCCGCAGCGAGCCATCAGCGAAAGCCGGCGTCGTATAGCGCTCTCGAGTATAAATCGGGCGGGTCCGGGCATATGCATTGCCCGCCTGCCGAACTCGCAGGTCTCCTCGAAGGTCCAACGGGTGTCGGACGATGGGCATACGTTTTATGCCCTAGCCCTCTAGCTGCGCGCTCGGCGCGGCTAGGCGATTTTCTAGCGGCCACAGGAGATCAGCATGAAGAAGCCAAATGAGGTGCAAGGCGAAGGCAATTACGACGCGGCGAAGGAATATGACGAAGCGCAACGCGCGTTCGTAAAGTCCGGGAAAGTCGAGCAGGCAGCGCGCGATTCCGCGCCTAAGTCCAAGGCGGAAGAAGAAGAAATGCAACGCGCGGAGCAGGTCGGGCGCAGCCACGCAAAAGAAGAAGACCCCGCTCTCAAGCGCCCTACGCCCAAAAAATAATTCGCAGAAAAGCAATTATCGAGGAAGCGGCCCGTAGCTGCACGGAATCGTGCCTCCGGCACGATTCCGTGCAGTCATGCGGGGCTGCAACTTTCGCCACCCTCGGCGTAATCGCTTATCAAGGTGAAGACCGTTCGGCGCGGTGTGTTGGTCTGCAGCCCTGGCCGGCACGCCGGCGCTCTGACGAAATTCAAGAAAGCGTTTCCCCAGTCGTTGTTTGGCTTGAGGCATTATCATCAGCCAAAGGACGACCTTGTACCTTCCCGACAGACGGCCAACGCTCCTAGTCATGCACGACGACAGCGTTGAGGCCGACAGCATTCCGCTAGAGCTGTATCAGACTCTCATCGGCGAAGTACTCCCAACACGCCGTGTTCAGGATTGCTATCGGGCGATCAACGCGGCACTGTCGACGTTCAGCCCGAGCGATTCGGACGAGCGCATGATGCGCGCCGGACTGGTGGCCATGCGCGATGAGCTGATCTCGCAACGCCCGTCGCTGGCGCCCGAACGCCTGCACTGAGCGCGGCGTCGCCTAAGCAATCTTGCTCTGCTCATCGCGTGCGTGCTGACCGTTGCCAAGGTTTCCGAGCGGGATAATTTTCTCTTTTGCCATCGTTTCCTCGCGGCCTATGGCGTGATTGCACCCTACGCCGAACTATGTCGAAACCACTCTGGTCATACCGGTTGAAGCGAGGCCCTGCGGTGCCATCGCTGATCTGTGTCTTATACATGCCAGAGGTGCGCGATGAAAACTCTTCGTGTTTTGGATTCTTCCGGGGATCAGGTAATCCTGTTCGATGACAAACTGTCGGCTTCGAAAGCTGCGCGCGAAGCCGAGGCATTATTCACCCGCCTGCTCAATGAGGGCTCGACGGCGTTCAAGGTTAATCGCGGCGATGGCAAGCTGGATGAGAAGGTGACCGATTTCTCTGTACTCGAGAACGAAACCGTTCTGGTGCCACGTATCGTTGGTGGATGATTCATCCCTCAGCTTTGCAGGAACGAAGATCTCAGCGCAGCGCTGGAACGCGCACATGCGCAAACAACTCACTTGGGACTCGCAGATTTCTATGCGAAGACAGACCTGGATAATGCCCGCGCGGACCGCGTGCACGAAAGCGGGCCTGCAACGCACGCAATCGCGTACGCGAGATATCTGGCGGCGCCAGTGGGAACGTGTACAGTTGGCCTGCGAGCGAGTGTCGGATTGGTTTGCACCGGCCGATCCGATGGCCGTCGCGGACTTGCGTGCAAAGCGGCTGCTGCTGCGTTTGCTGTCCGAGGGCCAGCGTGAGGAGCTCAATCACAACGGCTATTTCAGCGTTAATGTGCAGGGGCGCGGGGTGTTCTGCATTTTCCCGCGCACCGTGTTCAACGTGCTGGAAGTGCGCAGTGGCGATCGCTACTGCTGCGTGTCTGCGGCCGATGTTCCGCTGTGGGACTTGATGCTCGCGCAAAAGCTGATGCTGGAAAATGATCCAAGCCACTTTTTCTCCGTTGCCAATCGCAAACCCGATCTCGTCATCGGACCGCAGGAAATGCATCAGCTTTTAAGCCTGCATGCGCGCCGAAGCATGGGGCGGTGGGCGCAAGACGCTCGACCCCCGTTTTCAACCTGATCCGGCGGGCGTTCGTTGGCGAGAATCCACGAGGTGGGCGCGCGAGATAGCGCCGGACGTAACGAGGTCGAAAGCGTTGGCGCATCGCATGACACGCAGCAGCGTCGCGACGCGCGCATGTTGTCCGAGGTACAGCGCGACACGTTTCAGTATTTCATCGAGCAGTACAATCCTGCCAATGGTTTGATTGCGGACGCGAGCCGCCCTGGCGCACCGTGCAGTATCGCCGCGACAGGGCTTGCGCTGACGTGCTACCCGATAGCGGTCGAGCGCAGCTTTATCTCTCGCACCGACGCCGTCCGCCGCGTTGTTACGACGCTCGAATTTTTCTGGAACAGCGAGCAGAGCGAAGCCGCCGACGCGACCGGATACCGCGGGTTTTACTACCACTTTCTCGATATGCAGACCGGCCGCCGCGTCTGGCACTCCGAGCTCTCCACAGTCGATTCGGCTTTTCTGCTCGCTGGCGCGCTCGCGGCTGCCGCTTATTTCGATCGCGACAGCGAAGACGAGCTTCGCTTGCGAACACTCGCCGAGCAACTCTATTGCCGTGCCGACTTCGACTGGGCTCGCAATGGTGGCGCTACCTTGACGCACGGCTGGCGGCCGGAGTCCGGGTTTATTCAGTACCGCTGGGAGGGCTACGACGAAGCATTGCTGCTGTATGTTTTAGCGCTCGGTTCGCCCAGTCATCCGATCGCACCGGAGTCGTATCAGGCCTGGCTGACGACATACGATTGGCGAACGATCTACGGCATCGAGCACGTCTACGCCGGGCCGCTGTTCATCCATCAGCTCTCGCATGTCTGGATCGACTTCCGCGGCATTCAGGACGCGTACATGCGCCCGCGGAATTTGGACTATTTCGAGAACAGTCGGCGAGCAACGCAGATCAATCAGCAATACGGACACCAGAATCCCAACCAGCTACGGGGCTATCGCGGGGAGTGCTGGGGCATCAGTGCGAGCGATGGTCCCGGCCCGGCGGTGCTGAAGATCGACGGCGTAGAGCGAGAGTTCTTCGGCTACCTTGCGCGCGGGGTTCCGTTCGGGCCTGACGATGGCACGATATCCCCGTGGGCGGCGATAACGTCCCTGCCGTTTGCGCCCGAGATCGTGCTGCCGACGCTGCATCACTTCATCGACAAGGTAAAGCTCAAACGCAATTCGCATTACGGTTTCGAAGCATCGTTCAACGCGACTTTTCCGGGCACGTCGAACGACCCGCGCGGTTGGGTATCGCCGTGGCATTTCGGCATCAATCAGGGGCCCATCGTGCTGATGATCGAGAACTATCGCAGCGAGCTGCCGTGGCAGATCATGCGCGGTTCCGAGCACGTGGTGCGCGGGCTGCGACGCTGCGGTTTCAGCGGCGGCTGGCTCTAGGCGACGCGACTAGGATTTCGGCTTGGCAGGCGGCGCATCCTTCGCAACACGCACTTGCGTGTTGGGCAGCAACGAATCGGATGGGTTGATCACCACTGCATCGTTCGCGTCCACGCCGGACATTACTTCCACTTCCGTGCCGAAGTCCCGCCCGAGCTGCGGCTGTTTCAGCACGATGCGCTGATCGGCGCCTACCACCGCGACTTGGACGCCCTCGGACCGAAAGATCAACGTGTTCACCGGCAGCATCAGCACCGGATTGCCCGAGTGCAGCTTGAGATGGACCTGGGCGTAAGACCCGGGCAGCAATTCCCCCTTGGGGTTATCGACGGCGATTTCAGCCAGCAAGGTGCGGGACGCCTGATCGATGGATTGCGTCGTGCGCGCAAGCTTGCCTTTGAACATGCGGCCGGGGAATTCAGCCAATGTGAGATTAGCCTCGACGCCGGGAACCATGTCGCGCGAATACGCCTGCGGCACGCTCACGTACACGCGCAGCGTTTGCGTCGCTGCGATGTGGAATAGCTCCTTGCCGACACCGCTGCCGGAGTCCACCAGCGCGCCGACGTCGGTGCGCCGTGCGGTAATCACCCCCTCGAACGGCGCGTAGATTCGTTTGAAAGCCTGCATTTTCTCCAGGCGAGAAACGTTGAAGCGTGCGGAGTCCAGCGCGGCCTTCTTGGCTTCCATGTCGCTCGAGGTTTGATCGGCTTCCTGTTTCGAAACCGAATCGCTCTTGACCAGCTCTTGCCAGCGTGTCGCCGTTTTTTGCGCCAGGCGATGATTCGCGTCGGCGGTTGCAAGGTCGGCACGCGCCTGTTGCAACTGATCGTCCACTTCGGGTGTGTCGAGCTCGGCGAGCAGTTGTCCTGCCTTCACGCGCGTACCGATGTCCGCAGTCCAGCGACGCAAGTAGCCGTTCGTGCGGGCGTAGATCGGCGTATCCATGAACGCCTGCATATTGCCCGGAAGGATCAGCTCTTGATTCGGGTTGCCGACCTTCGGGCTCATGACGGTGACGGTCGGCACGCTCAAGTCTGCAGTCTCGCGTTTGAGCGCTGCGGTGGCGCTCATGCGTGGATAGATGCCCAGCACAAACACGATCACCACCAGCACGATCAGGGCGACCGCGACGATACCGTAGCGCGCAAGTGGACTGCGCCGCGTCGGCCGTGGCAGCAGCGCAGCGTTTGACGGCGAGGGTAACTGTTCGTTGTTATCAGTTTGCACGGAGGTCCCTGCGAGGTTGCTAGGCGGCCGGAGCCGGCACGATAACCGATGTAGCGCGGCGAGCGCGGTAGCCGTGGATCAGTGCGAACACCACCGGCACGAAAAACAAAGTTGCTATGGTTGCAAACAACAACCCGCCGATTACGGCGCGTCCGAGCGGTGCATTCTGCTCGCCACCTTCACCAAATCCCATCGCCATTGGAACCATGCCGATCATCATCGCGAGTGCGGTCATCAGCACCGGACGGAAGCGCGAGAACCCCGCATCGATGGCGGCAGTGACCGGGTCGACGTTGTCGCGCAACAGCTCGCGCGCGAAGCTCACGACCAGGATGCTATTGGCGGTTGCGATGCCCATCGCCATGATCGCGCCGGTCAAAGCCGGAACGCTGATGGTGGTGTGCGTAATGAACAGCATCCAGATAATTCCGGCGAGCGCGGCGGGCAGCGCGGTGATGATGATGAATGGATCCAGCCACGACTGAAAGTTCACGACCATTAGTAGATATACGAGCAAGATCGCAAAGATCAATCCGAGCAACAGCCCATGAAACGAGCTCTGCATGGTTTCGATCTGACCGCGCACAACGAGCTTGGATCCTTTCGGGAGGCCTTTTGCGTTGTCGTCGAGAATGCGTTTGACGTCGGTCGCGACGGCACCGAGATCGCGTCCCTGCGCCGATGCGAAGATATCGATGACCGGTTGGATGTTGTAATGACTGATTACCGCCCGTTCGGACCCGCGACCGATGCTCGCGAAATCGCCGAGAATGCCAGGTCTTGCGTCGGCGGAGCCGCTCAACGAAATGTTGGACAGCGCCTGCAGCGAATCTACCTCGCGCTGCGGGGTTTGCGTGATGATGTTGTAGCTCACGCCATTTTTCGGATTCAGCCAGAAGGACGGACTGGTCTGAAGGCTCCCGGATAATGCGATCAATACATTGCTCGCGATGTCGCGCTGGCTAAATCCGGCCTGTTGCGCTTTCGTGCGATCTATTGTGATCTGCAGCTTGGGCTGATCATTCGGCTGCTGCACGCGCAGGTCGGCAATGCCGGTAACCTGCTTGAGCTGGCTGTACAGCGTGAGCGCGTATGCGCGATTCGCGTCGACATTGCGACCTACCACCTGTACGTCGATTGGCGCGGGCAATCCGAAGTTGAGAATCTGACTGACGATGTCAGCCGGCAGAAAATAGAATGTCACGCCCGGAAACTGCTGCGGCAGCCGCTGGCGCAGCTCACGAAGATAACTCTCGGTGGGCCGATGCCCTTCGTTGAGCGAGACCAGAATGTCGGCATCCGCGGGTCCCATCGTACCGGAGTTGTTATACGACATATTGGTGCCGCTGAGCGGAAGGCCGATGTTGTCGAGAATCGTCGCGACTTCCGCTTCCGGAATCAACTTGCGCATCTCGATTTCGACCAGATCGCACAAGCGTGCGGTTTCCTCGATGCGCGTGCCGGTTTTCGCGCGCACGTGAAGCTTGAACTGGCCTGCGTCGACGGTCGGGAAGAAATCCTGCCCGACCCAAGGCAGCAGCAGGGAAGACGCGATACAGCCCCCGAGAAATACCACGATAAAAAATATCGGGGCGCTCAGACTACGCACCAGCAGCATCCGATAGCCGTTGCGGACCTTGAAAAAGCCGCGCTCGAATGCCTGATGGCCGCGCGCCAACACATTCCAGCGCGACGTTTCGCGACCTTCATGATGTGCGCTGGTGCGCAGCAAATACTTAGCCAGCGTCGGCACCAGAGTTCGTGAGAAAAAGTACGAGGCGAGCATCGCGAATACCACGGCCTCGGCAAGCGGAACGAATAGATAGCGTGCCACACCCGTCAGCAAAAACATCGGAACGAAAACTATACAGATCGCCAGCGTGGACACGAAGGTGGGTATCGCGATCTGCTGTGCGCCATCCAGAATCGCCTGATTAAGTGTTTTGCCTTGCTCCAGATGCTGGCTCATGTTCTCGATCGCGACCGTCGCATCGTCGACCAAAATACCGACGGCCAGGGCGAGGCCGCCCAGGGTCATGATGTTTATGGTCTCGCCCAAACAGAACAAAGCGATGATGGAAGTCAGAATCGCCAGCGGAATGGTTACCGCGATAATCAGCGTGCTGCGCCAGCTACCGAGGAACAGCAGGATCATAAGAGCGGTCAAGCAGCCGGCCAGGATGGCTTCGTGAATCACGCCGTTGACGGCCGCGCGCACAAATATCGATTGATCGACCGCCGTCTTGATTTCCAGATCGGCCGGCAGGCCGGCTTTGATGTTTGGTAGTTCCGCTTTCACGCGATCGACGATGTCGAGCGTCGACGCCGTACCGTACTTCAAGATATTGACCAGTACTGCGCGCTGTCCATCGTGGCGGACGATGTTGGTCTGCGGTTGGAAGCCATCGCGAACGTTGGCGACGTCGCGGATGTATACCGTGCTGTTGTCGATCGTGCGAATCGGGAGATTGTTCAGCTCCGAGATTGTCTTCGGGCTGCCGTTCATGGCGACGTTGTACTCGAACGCTCCGATTTTTGCAGTGCCGGTCGGCAGGACCAGATTCTGGTTGTTAATCGCGTTAACGACATCGAGTGGGGCAAGGTTCTTCGACTGCAGTGCGCGCGAATCGAGATCAACCATGACTGCACGGAATTTGCCGCCGTAGGGGTATGGCATCACCGCGCCCTGCACCGTAGCGAGCTGGCTGCGCATGAAGCTGTTGGCAAGGTCGAAGATTTCATGCTCAGCGAGCGTCTTACTGGAAAGCGCTAGCTGGAGGATCGGAACGGTCGAAGCGTTATAGGTGAGGATCAGCGGGGGGTTAGCCCCAGGCGGAAACGAACCCAGCAGAGTCTGCGAAATAGCGACGATCTGTGCCAAAGACGCGGGAATATTTGCGCCGACATGAAAAAATACCTTGGTGACGCCGACGCTGTTATAGCTTTGCGATTCGATGTGCTCGATATCGTTTACCGTGGCCGTCATCGCGCGCTCGAATTGAGAGATTATCCGGCCTTCCATCTCCTCCGACGACAAGCCGTTATAACGCCAGATGACGCTGACAACCGGGATGTTGATGTTCGGAAAGATGTCGGTCGGCGTCCGCGTGATGGCGAGCGGGCCGATGATGAGCAGAAGGAGCGCCAACACAACGAAGGTGTAGGGGCGCCGCAGTGCGAGTTGGACGATCCACATATGCGAATTCGGTCAGTCAGGCAGCCGGTTCACCGGCACGGCAGATCCCGTCGAACCTTCGATTGAACTGAGGTGTACGGAACCGACCCGCGGGAGCGCGGCACAACGAAATATGCCGCTTCACAGCGGGTGCGCACAGCTTCACCCGGTCAGCGGCAGAGGAATGATATCAGAGGGCTGTAAGGTGAATGTGTCAGCCGCACCGGCTTTCATTTCAGATGACACAGTGGCGCGCGCATAAATGCAATGCGTAAGTCTGAGAGAGAACACGCCGGAAGTCGCGATACGCACGAGCGGCTCGAAACAGCCGTCTTGTAAGTTGCGCGACAGTTCGCAGAGACACGACGGGCTCGTGTCGTTCGCACACGAGTCCGTCGGTCACCTCGCTGTCGGTATGCGCGAGTAAAATCGCGCATACCGCCGAGTTCCTACTGCTGTTTAGGTTTCGTGCCGTTCGAATCGGTCTTGCCGGTATCCGTGCCCGGATGGTTGGACTGGCCCGCGGCCTGACCATTATTCGACTGACCGGCCTTTTTGTTGGCCTGCGTCTGATCCGGCTTACCCGTGCCTTTCGCGCCGGCTTCTTTGTCTTTCATCGTTTTTTCTTCGCCCTGCGCCTTGGCTTTGTCAGAGTCGACGTTCTGCGCATGTGCGGCGCTCAGGCCAGCACTGAAAGCAATCGCGATGAACGAGGCAAGGAATTTCGACATAAGTTTTCCTCCAGTAAGGTTGAGAGAGACCGCACAACGGCGAGCGAGATCAACACGCGCGAGTTACAGCTCCGCGCATCTCGCACTGCTGCTGCTGTTGCGCGCTGCACACCGATGCCACGCCTTGACCTGCTGGGACGCGATCGCTGCAACTAAATTCTCAGGCGAGCGTCCGTACGCTGGTAAGTGGCAATCGTTATGCCAGGGCGGCGTTGCTATCGTTTCAAGATATTAGCTGGCGAGCTCGGGCGACAAACTGCAAATACGAGATACGTCATGTAAAAGGTGCACGCGGTGCTGCCGCGCTGTCAGAAAACAGCGCTCGGCTGAAGAGAATTTTTTAGCCGCGTCCGGCGCCGTCAAGTCGCGCGATCTCAGCGTCGATGTTGCACAGCACAGCGACAGTTAGCCTACTTCATTCTGCGCAGCGATCGCTGTCCGATGCTTGAGCGTCTTAATGAGCTGCACTTCCTCATGCGTGAAGCGCGTCAGATGCGTGTCTCGATGGTCGGCATAGATTAGGCCGATAGATGCATCTCCACGATGCAGCGGAAGCAACAGAAAACTTTGTGCTTCCGGACAACTTTCGCGCAACCAACCGGGTAGGTTTTCCTGCAAGGCAGGGTCGCCGGCATCGCGAATATAGACATCGGCGTGCTGCACCACTGCGGCATTGACGAGATCGTGTGCACCCATTTCTTTGAAGGCAAACTTCGATCCGCCGAACTCAGGCGGGTGGCCAACGCACAGTCGCATCCTGTAGATGCTGGTCGTCGGATCTTTCAGACAAACCACGACCCGCTGAAAGTTGAACGCCCGGTGCAGAACTTCAGCGGCGTGGTTGAAAACTGCTTCCTGAGGTGCCTCCCGTTCGATCATGCGTTCGAGGCTGCTGACGCCGGCGCCGAGCGTAATCGATGCACCGTGGCGATTCGACGTCGACAGCGTGAACGCATTTGCCGCCTCGAAGCAATCGCCGCCTCTGCCGGTTCCGAAAATGCCGAGCGCATCGCCGGTCTCGCGTGCCTGTTCGTCGGAGATGACCAGCGCATCCTTCAAGCTTCTGCGCGTGAGCCCGAGCACGCCGCCGAATCGATCGAGCAATCCCTCCATGCTTCTACGGCGGCTCGATACGTCGGGCATCTGTACCGTCTGCGCTGCTTCCGCGCAGAACTCGGCGATGACTCGCAAGCTGGAAGGCGCGTTACTGCTGGAACGAATGACCAGCGGACACGGCATCGCTATCTGAGCCAGCCGGTCCGGCATCGCCGAGCGGCTAAGGAGCTCACCGCCGAATCGGTCGAAGGCCATGCCAAGCGTGCGCACTGCTGCCTGATTCGCAGTGATGCCCTCGTCATCGGCAAGCGCCAGCGCGGCCTCGTAATTTTCGTACAGGTATAGCGCGGCGATCAACCGGCCGAATCGTTTCAGCATCGTTGCGACGACCGCCTCGTCGGTGTCGATGCCATCGCACCCGGATGCGAGCGTTCGCGCCAAGGTCGTGGCGTAAAGCGTTTGCGCGAGCTCACCGCGCACGCGATCGGCCTGTTTGCGATTTTTCAGGTGTTCAGTTTTCAACGTGTGCAGAGCGATGGCTCTTACTTGCTCGAGGCCGAGGACGACAATCGCACGAGGAATCGTCGTAACCGGCGCGGAGCCGCGCTCGCTCACCATCCGGTTGGCGGCTCGCAGCAGCTTTTGGCCTACGAACGCATCGGCCACCAACGCGTTAATCAACGGCTGCGTGCTGGCCTGCGGGGTTTCGGTGAGCTGTGCGATCCACGGTATTGCCACACCGAAGCCGGCAACGTCGGTGTCCTCCGACCATTGGTCGAGCAGTCGTTGCGCCGGCGTGGCGACGCGCGACTCGGGTTGCGATAGCGGGGCGAGCAGCGGATCTCGCCCGCTTTGCGGATTTTCGAATTGGACTAGTGCGCTCATAGTATTTCCATCGGCCAGAAGTGTGGGGGCTGCAGTCGTATATTTGCGCGCATGTTTGCGCGGTTAAAGACCTCGACTTCAGCAGCCTGCGTGCCGACTTAAACTACGAGACGTTGCGATGCAGATTCAGCGAGTTGCGAAATCCGCCGCGGCAAAAGTTGCCGAGCATCATTGCTTGCACCATGTTGCACCGGCAAGCCGTGCGGTAGCTTTGACTCGGTGTCGCGAAACGGAGACGTCCCCTGCGGCTCAAGGCTGGGCCTGCACGCTCTGCAGATACGTATAGATTTGCCACAACACGTCGTCGCTCAACACGCCTTTCCACACCGGCATTCCTTTATCCGCGATGCCGGTACTGACGGTGGTATAGAACACATCTGTCGCATCGTTGCCGTAACGGATCTTTAGCCGCCGCAGATCGCGCGGGCGTTCGCCCTGCACGGCATTGGGACCGTGGCAATGCGAACAGTATTGATTGAACAGACTGCGACCTTCATCCACGACGTCAGCTCGTCCTTCCAGAGGATTCGTCGCGCCGGCCGCGTGTACGTTCGAAACGAAAGCGGCAGGTGCTGCCCACGCGGATATTCCGATAGCGATTGCAGCGGCGCGACAGCGCAGCTGCAAAGATAATGACCGCCGATTCATTGCCATCTCCCAGATAAAAAACGGCGGGGCACATTCCCCCGCCGTCATGATATTGCTGCGGGGGATTACTGGCCCAGTTCGAACACCACGACTATGCCGCCTTCCGGGCTGGCATCGATCACGCGCTGGCCCATTTTCCCCAGGAACGAAGGCGGCCCTTTGATGCGTCCAGCGACGACGGCGATGTATTGCTTCCCGTCGGCTATGTATGTAACTGGGCTCTGCACGATCCCGGTACCGACGCTGAACTTCCAAAGCACCTCACCCGTCTTGGCGTCCACGGCTTTCAGTATGCCCGCGGGATTACCGTAAAACATCAAGTTACCGGCGGTCGACATGGCGCCGCCGATGATCGGCAGCTCTTCTTTGATCCCCCAGACCTGTTGCTGCTTGACTGGATCCCACGCCTTCAGCTCAGCCAAGTGCGAACCTGAGTCCGGCTGATCGAGATCGAACTCGGATGCGAGATAGAATTTTCCTGCCTCGTATTCCTCGTTCTTGCCGGCGATATCCATGCATAGATTGAAAGACGGAATGTAGACGAGTCCGGTTTGTGGGCTGTAGGACATCGGCTCCCAGTTTTTGCCGCCGAACAAATTCGGGCAAACGTTTCGCGCCCATTTGTGGAGTTGCGGGCGTTTGCTCGGATCTTCGATCGGCCGGCCGGTTTGCTTGTCGATGCCGGTCGCCCAGTTCACGTGTACGAACGGCTCAGCGGAAACCAGTTTGCCGCTTTCGCGATTCAGCACATAGAAGAAACCATTGCGGTCCGCTCGCATCAGCGCCGGTACTTTGGCGCCATCTACCTGCAGATCGGCAAGTACAGCTTCGTTCACGCCGTCGAAATCCCACACGTCCGCCGGCGTCATCTGGTAATGCCAGACGATCTTGCCGGTATCGGCGTCGAATGCAAGCTGGGACGCGGTGTAGAGGTTCGTGTACGGCCCGATATCGCTCGAATCGTTGCCGCGCGTGTGACCGCCCCAGGGACCGCCGTTGCTGGTCGACCAGTAGAGGAGATTGGTCTTGGGATCGTAAGAACCTACATACCAGGCTGAGCCACCACCGGTCTTCCAGGATTCGCCCTTCCAGCTTTCGAAGCCGGGTTCACCGGGGCCGGGGATCGTATAGGTCTTCCACACTTGCTCGCCGGTGTCTTGCTTGTATGCCTGTACGGCGCCGCGGACGCCATATTCGCCGCCGGCAAAACCGGTGATGACTAGATCCTTCACGATAACCGGCGGTGAAGTGATGGCGTGGCCTTTCTTGTAATCCATCACCGTAGTGCTCCACAGCTCCTTACCGGTCTTCGCATCGAGCGCAACCATCTTCGCGTCGAGGCGAGTGACGAACACCCGGCCATTGGCATATGCGATGCCGCGATTATCGAGACCGCAGCAAACGGTCGCCATGAAGTCTCGCGGCAATTCGGGTTCGTACTTCCATTTCAGCGATCCGTCCTTTGCGTTCAATGCGAACACGTACCGCGGGCCGGACGATGTGGTGACGTACATGGTATCGCCCACTATCACGGGCGACGACTCCTGCGATTCGAGGGTCCCGAGCGAGCGGATCCAGGCAACACGCAGCTTGCTGACGTTCTTTGAAGTGATCTGATTAAGAGAGCTGTAACGGGTGTTGCCGTAATCGCCCCCGTACATCGTCCACTCTTTTCCGGACTCCGCCGTCACGGCGGACGTTGCTGTGGCAAACGCGAACCCCAAAACCGCCGCGAGCCAAGTACGGCGCGCTGTGTTCATGTGTGTCTCCCCCGTTGTATGAATGCTTTTAGTTAGATGGTAGATACGAATCCGTATTTCCCCGCGCTGTTGCACCAGACGAACCCGCTGAATCGATCGCGTTTGATGTATCGATCGATTGCAGGGTGAATCATTCCACTAACTGTGAGAGCGGGCAACGCATTCTCGCCGCGCTGCTCTGCTGCGTCGCATCGCGTTAGCGGGGCCAAAATAAACATGCAGCTCGATTTGCCGAAGGTGAATGCGCTCCAGCGCCCGGTGCGCGTTGCGGCAAAAAGCGAGTGCCGGCGGCACGTCAGGGCGATCGATCTCTAGAGCGGCCGTTACGCGCACAGTACCTTTGGGCAATCCATGCGTAACTTGTCGGTTCGCGCCACGTTCCTTTTGCGTGTTTGCGCTCATGTCGCTGTCTACGATTCTATTCTTCGTGCATGTATTTCAGCTCTACAGCGGACAGTCAGTCTTGAACGAACGGCAGAGCAATCGTTACGCGGCGTACCTGCTGGCTGATCAGTTGTGCCAGACCTCAGATGACCTCACCCGGCTGGCCCGCCCCTATGCAGTGACCGGCGATCCGGCATACGAGCAGCAATACATGGACATCCTCGACATCCGCAACGGGAAGAAGCCGCGCCCGGAAGTCTATTTTCGAATTTACTGGTATTTCGTAGCAGCGGACGGCAAAACGCCGCGCACCGATACGCAGGCGATCGCGCTGCAAGACTTGATGAAGCACGCTGGATTCAGCGACGCCGAATTCGGCAAACTGCGCGAAGCCTAAGGGAACTCCGGCGCGCTGTTAAACAGAGGTGATCGCGATTAATGCGGTCAAAGGTTTGTTCGGCGATGGCCACGGCAACTTTACCGTGCACGGCCAGCGCGAATCTCGTGCTTTCGCGCGACCTCATGCATAGCCACGCATACCACCAGTACGAGGCGCAGATCATGAAGCCGCGGGATGAATTTTTCGTCCTGCTCGATCAGCGTGCCGGCGGCGCCGGGGCCGAAGCGCAGCGCAGCGCACCGACAAGTGGTTCGCAGCGATCGCCGTTAACCTGATGTTCATGCTGGTCGCTATTTTCGGCTGCGGTTGGGCGATCTATTGAAAGTGGTGAAGCCGTTGGCGCTGACGCAGCCTCAGATCCTGGAGCTGAGTCGACGCGCAATCTGACTCGCCGACTCGGCGTGTTGACACAGGATGAAGTCGGCAAGATTGCGAGTTTGGTAAACCACACGCTCGACATTTTCCGCGAAACAGTTCGCGGCATCGGGACCAGACCGCACAGTCTCGACGATTCGGCGAAGGCGCTCGATCATTCCTCCGAACAGATCGCGGGCAGCGCGGACCAGCAGCATCAAGCCGCGAGCGCAATGGCCGCTGCACTGGACGAGCTGGCTGTCGGCGTGTCCTCGATTTCGGATAGCGCGAAGGAAGCGGCGTCCATGGCGCAGCGGTCCGACGAAGTTGCGGTAGAGGGTGGACGCATCGTCGAGTAGACGGTGCTCAGCATCGAAACCATAGCGCAGACGGTTAGGGAAGCTCTGAACAAGTGTTGCGACGCGCGTTGCGTCAGGTGCGGATGGATGCGAGGCATCGCGACGAAGCCAAGGTAGGTACCTTGGCGAGGAGCGCAGCGATGCAGACGCCGCACCTGACACAACCCAATAATCTGTCGTCTCTATAGAGGGACCGGGGTGGTTTGGGCCGAGGGCCGCGTGGGCTCCTCCTGGTGTAGGCGGGCTACACGGCGTCCGCGCCCTCTTGCCCTCGGCCCAAATCACCCCAGTCGCGCACGCAAGACTTGTTCAGAGCTTCCTTAGATCCGCAGTGCAGGAAATCACTGCGTGGAGACGCAGTCGCGGGAAATCTGATCGGTCACCAACGTGATCTGTGAGATCGCCGATCAAAGCTTGCAGAACGCACCACTGGCTCGACCAGCGCGATTACGTAGATGCTCGCCAATTCACGGTCGCGATCGTCGGATAGGCCATCGCGTGGCGACCCTAAGGGCGGGTCGCGGCGCGACGCAAGCGCAGCTGAAAATTGAAAACAGAAAGGGATGGCTACGTGCAACGGGCGGCGTTTCCGCAGACTCGCAGCAAAACGCAGCTCAGTGGCTGATACCGGCGACGCCGCTCTGGTATTTGCGAGTGGAGGTTGCTGCAACCACGCGTTCCGGCTGAATCGTGAGCTGTTCTTTGAATTGCGCGATACCCTCGCGGCGCAACACTTCGAGGCTCGCGATAACGCGCAACGACGTAACACGCGCGACGATTTGATGCCCGGTCCAGTCCAGATGATTGTGCGCAGACTCCGCGCCATCGGCCATCATCACGGTCAACGCGAGATCATCCCAGGCGTCTTCGTTGTTATGCTCAAGTGCCAGGCTGATCAAACTGGCAAGACGATACAGCTGATCGCTCGGCAGCCATGCAAGCCACTGGCCGGTAGCGAATTGTTCTGCTCGACCCAGATCAAGGAACCGATCGAGGCTTTCGGCGAACGACGTAAACGCTGGAGTCTTCATGGATCTCGCTTGCAGAGCGATTGATGCGCTCCGACATTTTGCAAGCGAGCAATACTCAGGCCAGAGCTTGAACGATGAACCGCTCCGGCATCTTGCGGTGTCGGATCTCCAACGCCGCGCGCTATCGCGAAAGGGCGGCTCTGCTGCTGGAAACACATGCAGTGAAGACAGACCGAGGCAATTGCGTCGCTCGGACTAAATAAACTGCTCTTCTTCGGTCGAGCCGGCTAGTGCGGTGAGCGAAGAACTACCGCCTTGCACGACCTGTGTGATCTCGTCGAAGTAGCCGGTACCAACCTCGCGCTGGTGCCTGGTCGCAGTATAGCCACTGGATTCCGCGGCGAATTCCGCCTGTTGCAGACGGACGTACGCGGTCATATTCTCGGTGGCGTATCCGCGTGCAAGCTCGAACATGCTGTAGTTCAACGCGTGAAACCCGGCGAGGGTGATGAACTGGAATTTGTACCCCATCGCGCCCAGTTCGCGCTGAAAGCCGGCGATCGCGCCGGCGTCGAGATTTTTCGTCCAGTTGAATGACGGTGAGCAGTTATAAGCCAGCATTTTCCCTGGAAATTTCCGGTGGATAGCCTCGGCGAATTTGCGCGCGAACTGCACGTCCGGCTTTCCGGTTTCGCACCAGATAAGATCGACATAAGGCGCGTACGCAAGTCCGCGCGAGATAGCCTGGTCGATGCCGTTGTTGACCCGGTAATAGCCTTCCGCCGTGCGCTCGCCGGTCAAGAACGGCTTGTCGTTCTCGTCAACGTCGGCGGTAATTAAACTTGCAGCTTCTGCGTCCGTGCGCGCAAACAGAACGGTCGGCACAGCCAGAATATCCGCAGCCAAACGCGCAGCGATGAGCTTTTGTACTGCTTCCTGACTGGGTACGAGCACTTTGCCGCCCATGTGTCCGCACTTCTTTGCAGAGGCGAGCTGATCTTCGAAGTGGACTCCAGCGGCTCCGGCTTCGATCAGGGCTTTCATCAACTCGTGTGCATTGAGCACGCCGCCGAATCCGGCCTCCGCATCGGCCACGATCGGTGCAAACCAGTCGATCGACGACTTACCTTCCATCTGATCGATTTGATCGGCGCGCATTAGTGCGTTGTTGATTTTGCGCACAACGCTCGGCACGCTCGACACCGGATACAGCGACTGATCGGGATACATCTGGAAGCCATCGTTCGCGTCGGCGGCCACCTGCCAGCCGGATAAGTAAATTGCCTTGAGGCCGGCTCTAACTTGCTGCATCGCCTGGTTGCCGGTTAGTGCGCCTAAGGAATTTACGAACGGCTGCTCCGCCAAATGCTTCCACAGCTTTTCTGCACCGCTGCGTGCCAAGGTGTGCTCGATCTGGAGACTCCCGCGTAAACGGCACACGTCTTCAGCCGTGTACCCGCGACGAACCCCCTTCCAGCGTGGGTTTTCAGCCCAGTCTTTCGTCAGTGCGGCAACCTGATTTTGCTTCGTCATGGCTCGTCCTCGCGATAGTTCCTAAATAAGGGAGATGCGTAGCTACACTGGCAGTAGCGCTATGGGTAGATCGCGCATCTTTATGAGTGTTCGTGACGGCGGCATGGGTGCGGTAATGGCACCGCTCAGCGGAGACATGCTGAGTCTTACGTCAGAATCAGCAGCGTAGTATAACATCGCTATACTGCGCTGCACCATGAGGCGAGTCCGGCGTAGGGCACCTCGAACCAACGCCGAATTCCATGAGTCGTATGACGCCAGGAACGCGTCCGCATACGCCCAATAGGCGACGCGCTGTGACGGGCCGCGCCGACCGATTCCGATTCACCAACTTATTGTGGTTTCCAAGTGCCCATGCAAATCGTGCGAAGCGAAACACCCAGAGCAAAGGCCGCAGCGATAGCGCGCGTCATTCTCGATGGCTTCGACAAACACTACCGATTGTTTCGACACGCGAGTCGCGGAGCGAAAATGCGCTTCGAGTCGGCTGACTGGTCAGCTGTGCGGGGTGCGCACGCTGCCCGCATTCAATTCTATGACGAGCGCGTGATGGAGGCCGTAGATCAGTTACGCAATGACTTCGCGACCGACACGTTGCCAGACCGCGAATGGCAAGACATCAAGCTTCAGTACGTAACGCTTTTGGCCATGCACTCACAACCTGAGCTCGCTGAAACGTTTTTCAACTCCGTAAGCTGCAGAATCCTTCAGCGCACGTACTATCGGAACGAGTATATTTTTGTTCGGCCGGCGATTTCGACGGAGTATATGGAATCCGATCCGCCGGCTTATCGCAGCTACTACCCACTCAAGCACGGTCTGCGCGCAGTTGCACACGCAATTCTCAGCGATCTGGAGTTCGCGTTACCGTTCGCAAATCCAAGGCGAGACGTGCGTCATGTGCTGCGCGCGGCTCGTATGGAGCTCCAACGGCCGCTGCGTTCTGAACCGAATCTGCAGGTCCAGGTATTGCGCTCGTTGTTCTATCGCAATCAGCGCGCATACCTCATCGGCAAATTCATCGTGGGGCCGCTGGAGCAGCCGTTTGCGATTCCGATCGTGCACGAGAAAGAGAAACGAACGCTTTGTTTGGACGCCATCCTGCTGGACGCGGCAGAGATCGCAATGCTGTTTGCTTTTAGCCGAGCGTACTTCATGGTCGATATGGAAGTTCCCTCAGCGTATGTCGCGTTTTTATCAAGTATGCTTCCAGGCAAACCAAAGGCGGAGTTGTACACCTCCCTTGGGTTGCAGAAGCACGGTAAGACGCTTTTCTATCGGGATTTCCTGCATCACCTCAAGCATTCGACAGACGACTTTATCATCGCGCCGGGCATTCGCGGATTGGTGATGATCGTATTTACCTTGCCGTCATACCCGTACGTGTTCAAAGTCATTCGCGACACCATTTCGCCGGTAAAAAGCATTGACCGGCAAACCGTGAAGGACCGTTATATGCTGGTGAAGCGTCACGATCGAATTGGACGCATGGCCGATACCCTGGAATACGCAGACGTCGCTTTTCCTAGTGAGCGATTCGATGCGGTTTTGACGAAAGAATTGCGCGAAGAGGCACCATCGCTACTAGAAGTAGACGGAGAAACGCTCGTCATCAAACATTTGTACATCGAGCGTCGGATGCAGCCGCTGAATATCTTTCTGGATCATGCAGTGCCGGAGGAGGCACGCGCGGCGATTCGCGATTACGGCGAGGCGATCAAAGAACTCGCGTCGGTAAACATATTCCCCGGCGATATGCTGTTCAAGAATTTCGGCGTAACGGCCGGCGGACGCGTAGTGTTTTACGACTACGACGAGATCGCTTATATGCTGGAAACGAATTTCAGAAAGATGCCGGAAGCGCGGACGCCCGAAGATGAATGGGCCGCTGATCCGTGGTATCCGGTCGCAGCAAACGACGTATTTCCGGAGGAGTTCGGCCCATTCCTGCTGACCAGTGAAAAAGTGCGGGCGTGCTTTGTCGAACATCACAGCGAGCTTCTTTCAGCTGAATATTGGAACGTGATCAAAAACCGGATCGCCCAGGGACACATCGCAGATGTATTCCCGTATTCCAACGCTTCCCGTTTCGCAAACCGGCTCGGAGTTGCGCGGGCTAAGCGAGAACGTAGCGTCGAGTAAACGAGTGCTTCGTGTCGAAGTCTGCTACCACGCTCGGCCCGTGACGGCAATGCTGACGCCGTTAGTGAACTCTGCGCCTCATCTCGCGTGCTCGTCCCTTGAAAAAAATGCCGATCGGCTAGCGCCTCTTACACACCGTGCGACGTAACCTATAGTTAAGCTCTTGTTTACTAATATATACGGCGTGGCACACGCGTTGCGACCAATAGCGCACGCCCGTCGAGTTCGGGAGCTTCAACTAAAGGAACAATCAATGAACTGGGATCAAATGGAAGGGAACTGGAAGCAGTTCACGGGAAAGATCAAGGAGCGTTGGGGCAAGCTGACGACGACCATCTAACCCAGATCAACGGGAAGCGAGATCAACTGGTAGGACGCGTACAGGAAGCGTACGGCCTTTCCAAGGAAGATGCTGAGCTTCAGGTGAAGGACTGGGAACGTGATGCTTAACGAGCGTGCCATTCAATTCTCATTAAACCAGAATGCAAAGGAGCCCTACATGAAAGTATTTGCTATTAAGTGTGCTAGCGTCGTCGCTGCGGCCATATTTGCCTTCGCCGTTAATGCGGCCGACACCAAAGGCGAAGTCGCGAAAGACCACGCCAAAGCGGATTATAAAGCTGCGGTGGATCATGCTAAGGCCGAATACACAGCGGCCAAAAAGCATTGCGACACACTAAAGGGCAACGACGAGGACGTCTGCAAAAAGCAGGCGAAAGCGGATTATAAGAAAGCCAAGGCCGATGCCAAGGCATCAGAAAAGACCACCGACGCGCATGCGAATGCACGAGACGACAAGGCTTCAGCTAACTACGACGTTGCCAAGGAAAAATGCGATGCGATGTCGGGCGATGCGAAAGATGCTTGCATAGCCGACGCGAAGGCGAAGTATAAGCACTAGTGTGTCGATCTGATCGCGAACCGATCGGATCAAATTGAAACAACGGCCATATGCAGATCATCTGGCCGTTTTTTTTTGCGCCTCGCGGTCTCCGCACCGCGATCGACTGCGTGCGAAGACACCATGGAAATTGCTAGAGCTGACGAAGCGGAGACACCACGCGAAATCCCTCAATTGCTGCACCTGGAGTCAAAGCGTGGATGACACCGCTATCCCGGGTAATCCTTAAGCCGTTCGGTAGCATGCGTCCCGGTGCCAGGATGCAACCCGCACCAAGATAGGCGCCGTGACCCAGGCAACCACCGAGGAACGTAATGCCGGTATCGAGCGGAGTCCCATGTTTAAGCACTCGTACCGTGCGTCCATCGAATCTGAAGTCGGCCAATGTTGCGCCGTCGCCGATGAAGGTATCTCGGCCGCAAATGCTCAGTGAAACGAGATTACTCATTGCGAGATGCCCGGGATAGAGCACCGAGAATTGGCTCGTGCAGCCATTCATCACGTACGCATGCTCACCGAGCACTGAAAACTCCACCGTTGCGCGATTTATAATGCGACTGCCGGCCCCCACGAGCGAACTGCGAACTACCGCGCCGGCACCGATCTGCGTGCCGTCGCCTATATGGCTTCCTTCAACGTAGGCGGTAGGGTGGATGTCGCAGCCGCGGCCGATCACGTTAGTTTTTCGCAGCACTTTCCACTTATTCAGAGAACGTGCTTTGAGCGCCAAGCCCATCAGCCTGAGCTTGCCCTTCTTTAGTCGCGCCAGATCGGCAATCAGCATCGAAAGGTTGGCAGCCCATAAATTTACCCAATGGTCGATGCGTACGATCAGCAGGGCAGTCACCGGCAGGCGCGGATCACGCGTGGGACTCATATGCTTTGGAACCGGCAATGGCTCGAAGTCGAAACCGGTCTCGATCGCCACGATACCGGGCTCGCCACGCGCGGGCAGCACGGGTTCATAACAAAGTGGATACGCATATGTGCCCTCCTTCATCGCTAGACCCTGCGTCGTTGCGGCGGTCGTGTCGGTCATCATCCCCGATCTAATTCCACATAGCGTGCTGGTTCCTCGCGAACGGGACGCGGCCAGGAACGTCGCCAAGAGCTCCGGTGTAAAAAACAGCCGATCTTCAAGAACGATGTAGGGCTCTGAATCGTCAATCTGGGCGTGACTGTCGACCATCACAGGCTTCAAACCGAGAGCGTGCAATGCCTTATCTCGCACTTGCGAGAGTGGTTTATTTCCTACCAGGCAGTCGCGCGGGTGATCGTTGAACGGCTCTAGCGTCTCGCTAGTGGAAATGACGTAGGCGCGCATTATCATCCCTCTACGTTAAGGAAGGTCTTCCGGTGATAGCGGATGCGACGGGCGCGCTTTACCGCCCGGTAAGAGGTGTCGCTGCAATGCTGCTGCGACAAGCCTGGTGAGGATGCCGGGGCCATATAACGCCATCGGATGCTTTTCCATCTGCATGACGCCGAGCAGCGTGCGTAGAGCTGCGGCGTCGTCTACGGTGAGCTCGTGCACTTTGCGCGTGTACCAGTTGATGAACCGCGTCAATGGCGAGCGCATTCCCTGCGTTTCGGGATATCGAAAGTCTTCGGTCGTGACCAACATCCATGGAATCTCAACGATGCGCGCTACTGCTTTGCGAAATCGGCTCGCGGCGCGTACTAGTTCGCCTTTGCTCGTGCCGCGTAGCGTGCGTTCGAGGGCCAGCGCTTCTAGCGCGCAGATGCTCATGCCTTGACCATAGATCGGGTTGAAGCTGCACACTGCATCGCCGAGCACAATAAAGCGCTGCGGAAATCGGCGGAGCTTTTCGTAATGACGCCAAAGATTCGCCGGGAATCTAAACGTCGTAACGGGCGTTACCGGCTCAGCATCGCGGATCGCTTCGTATACGTCAGGGTGCGGTAGCGTGCGTGCGAACTCAAGGAAGCCGGCTTCATCACTTGGCGGACGATCGCCTAAGCGACTGCCCATGGTAACGATCCAGCGGTTATCCTCGATCGGAAAAATGTACGCGCCGCGCTTGCCTTCAGGCGGGTTAGGGTAGCAGACCAGCACTTTCCAATCGGCGGCAAAACCTGCTGGGCGCCGGTAGATCCGACTTGCGTACGCGAAATCGATTTGAACCGTCGATTCGGCAGGGGCGTCGTGCCCCAACTGTTCCAGCCAGCGACCCGCGTGCGACGCGCGGCCGCTGGTATCGACTATGAGATCTGACATGATGACCGTTTCGGGGCCAGCCTTCGTGAACGCGTCTCGGATGCGGACACCGCTTATCGAGACTGCGTGCTCGTCCGCCTGCAGACCGGCAACTTCCATTCGCTCAATAAAAGAAACGTTAGGGAGTGCCTTAACACGTCTGCGGATATGGCGTTCGAGTGCAGGACGGCTTTGGAACTGCGACACGATTCCGCTGCGTGTGCGTTTGCTAACAATCCCCAAGCGAAGCCACCGCATCTCCAGGCCGAGATCGACCGGGACTGAGCCTTGAGTGCCCATCTGAGCGAACAAACCTGGAAGGAAATGCTCCATGATCGCCTGCCCACGGTGCAGCAGCAGGTGTACGTGGCGCGCCTGCGGAACGCCTTTGCGCGGATTTGCACTATCCGGAAGAACGTCGCGCTCAATGACGGTGACCCGCGAGAAATGATCCGCCAGCACGCGCGCGGCGAGGAGCCCAGCGATGCTGCCGCCGATAACTACTGCATTCTCCCCTAGCCGACCCGCACGGACGGCCCTGGTCATCGGCGTTCCGGTTGTGCGGAAGTCACCTTCGTCAGGGCGACCTTGGTTGACTGCTCAGCGACTCCAGCCGGGCTGAAAATCCTACGGACAATACTGAGACGGAACAACCGAGTCGGAGGATCGACCATCTGCATGACCCGCAGGAATGCACCGTAGACCACCGAATCCAAAGCTGAGCGCTGATGGATCTTCCGCGTGTACCAGGTTAGCGCAGACATCCAGAACGGCCGCTTACCTTCGGTTTGTGCGTAGCGAAAGTCCTCGCTGGTGGCTAGCAGCCACGGGGTCTTGACGATATCCCCAGCCTGCCGCCGGAAACGGTCTGCCAGCACGCGGGCGCTGCGAGTTCCGCCTGCCGCAGCTTTGCCGAGACACATGTCGAGGGCCTGAGCTTCGAGAGCGCACGTCGTCATTCCCTGCCCATACGCCGGATTGAAACTGCACAGCGCATCTCCCATGACGACAAGCCCTTGAGGAAAACGTGCGAGCTGTTCGTAATGACGCCAACGATTGGCCTTGAAGCGGTTGCCGACGATGTCGGACAACGGTTCGCCAACCCGAATGGCGTCGTATATGTCGGGCGCATCAAGGCTCTTGGCGTATGCCAAGAAACCGTCCTCGTCTGTCGGCGGATAATCGGCAAATCTGCTGCCGAGCGTGACGAGCCAGCGGTCGCCTTCGATCGGAAAGATGTAGCCGATCCGGCACGTGTAGGGGGGATTTGGGTAGAGGATGACCACTTGACGCTCGAACGGTACAGTTGCTGGACGGCGATACAAACGCGTCGCATATCCGCCATTGATCCGCACCTGCGACTCGCGTGGTTTCTCGTAGCCCAATTCTTCCAGCCATCGCGGCATATGCGAAGCACGGCCGCTCGCATCAGCGACGAGATCGGCATACATCGGCGAAGGTTCAGGGGCGACGGCTGCATCGCCGCGAGGACGTATTAGAGCGCCACCGATCTTGTCGCTCGATTCGGCAGCGAGTAGACGTACGACATCGCCCCTGATGAACCTTACATTCGCAATCGCCTTGACCCGTTGTCGAACCTTCCATTCCAGGAATGGCCGGCTTTGGTAGTAACTTGCAAGTCCGCTGCGGTGGCGCGCTTTCCATTTGCCAAAATGCAGCCATGCTGCTTGTGCGCCCATGTCGACGCGTTGCGCGCCGCCTGCAACCAAATCCTCAAATAGACCCGGGAACAGCTCCGCCATGATGGCCTGGCCTTGACATAGCAGCGCGTGCGCGTGGCGTCCCTGCGGGACGCCTTTCCGGTGGTCGGGATTGTCGCAAAGCTCGTCTCGTTCGACGACAACTACCTCAGCGAAATGTTGGGAGAGCACGCGAGCGGCAAGCAGTCCAGCCATGCTTGCGCCGATAACAATTGCTCGATCGAAACCGCTCCCTGCTTTCTCTGTGCTCATCGACGAGAGCCTGACGCCTGCTGGACGCATGCTTCCGGGTTGAAAAATGCAAGCGCCCCAACGTAACCCGTGGTCAATTGCAGATCAACTACTGGCAAGTCCTCAACCGAAGCTGGGTTTCGATGAATCCAGCCGAAACCGGTTGCCTTTAAACGCGCCTCCTTGCGAACCCAGATCTTGAAAAACGTACGCAGGCTGTCATCGGGGCCCGCGGCACGGTACGCCACGCGCTCCGTGGGAGAAAACACGTCATTCACGATCGCTTCGCGGCTTAGCTTCTCATCGAGATATTCCACATCCACGCCAACCGACGCGTGGTTGGAAAAAACATAAACCACGACATCCTTGCTGTGCGAGACGTTGAACCCGGGCGCACCCTCCGCAGAAGGCTTGCCATTCGCGCCCTCTGTTACACGGACCATCGCTGGATCGCAGTTGAGGTAGCCGCCGAGCAACGTACGCAGAACGCCTCGCGTTAAAGAGAAACGTTGCCGATGCTGCTCCATCTTATATGCAGCAACGCGGCGGGCTTCATCGGGGCTGAGTAATGTCGCGAGGTGTGCGGCATGCTGCTCTAACTCGGAGAGTGATCCGCACCAAAGATCAACAGCACATCCGCTAACGCGATCTACCCGTGGTGGCCACGGAAGCATCTGGTAATTGATGTCCATCATTCAATACTGATAATCGTCGCCCGAGCACGGCCTGACGCGGTGCCCTGTATGGACATCGAATCCTCTGGTAGTTCCATGAACGCATCGCTTTTCCATAATCGGCGGAGCGCTTCGCCGTATGGCAGACAGTTGTAGCGCTCTGGATATTTTTCTAACAGGATGCGGCGCACGAGCGGGTAATGGTCGGAGCTGACGTGCGGAAACAAATGATGTTCGGTGTGATGCGAAAAGTTGTGATGCAAGAAATCCAGAAACCTTGGTACTTGGACTGAGGTAGTCGCCTCCAGTGGGTCTACCGGTTCGCAAACCAGCGGGTTGAGAAGGTGATTAGTCACCGTGTAGGCGCTTAGCAGTATTGACCCACCAAATGCCGGAAGCAGGCCTGCCCACAAGTACTGGCCCAACGTCGCGCCGGCGGCAAAAAAGATCCCGATATGAATCGCGACTGCCGAGCCGACTTCAAGAAAGATTCGAACGGTGTCGCGTGCGCTGTACTCCGGCTTGTAGGTGGCAATGGCCGGTTTGCGGTCCCCGCGAAATGCCATCGCGGCAAACATGTTTCGCGAAATATAAGCGAAGAAAGCCACGAACGTGAGATTGAACCGGCCCGATCCGTTCGATGGTACGAACGCACGGTCATACCAGCGTGTGGCAGCCGTCGATTCGCTTTTCAAGTACCTGCGATCCGGATCTCGCAGCGTATTCGGCGCGCGATGGTGGGATTGGTTATGAATGCGATGCCAAAGGTGCGGAGACATCATCACCAATCCCCAGACAAACAGCTCAAGGAGATATTTGAACGGTTGTCGGCGGATGACGGAGTTATGACCGACGTCGTGAATGATCAAGCCAAGACAACCCATGCTGTGTCCCATCAGTACCGAAACGAGGGGCCAGAGCCACGGTGATGGCGCTACACGAATGGTGAGAATACCTGCGACGACAAGCAGAGTATGCGCAGCCAGCGCCCATAGTTTCGACGACTTTGGTGTAAGCAGATCCGCGGGTAGCAACGGGCGAATCTCCTGAATGTAATCTCTGTGCGGTTTCGGCGGGAGGCTCATCGTATGGCTTTCCTGATCTGATCAACTTGGCCTTCAACCGACAATCCCTCGATCACGTGCGTTATTTGCTGATCGTTGCCGGTGAAGGTGAAGACATTTCCATCGCTGGAGCGGATCACGCGGTTGGCATTGACCTTCTGCGCAAGCAAAGCGAACCGATCAAAGGTGACGGTCGTCGCGACACTGTCTTTAGAACTCGGGACCGCGCATGCACGAAACGATGCTTCGATCAAAGCTGTGGGCAAGCGTAGGCTCGGAACATAAGGCGTAGCCCACACGTCTGCGGCGTGGGTAGGCTCGATCATGCTTGCGAACACGTCGTTGGAGTAGCGAGACCAATGGTCCGGTTTCAAGACCGCTCCAGTCCATTCCAGCCCTCGCGCATTCTCAACTACCGCAGGGATGCTAGTGCCAGGCGTTGCAAGAACTCCGCCGAAAACGGCTGGCGCTTCGTCGCGCTCGAATACGATTTGTGCGTAACCGAACGATTCGAATCCGCGCTCCCGCCGAGTCGCGAACGCAACGTCTACCACCCATTGGTTACCATTCCAGCGGCCTGTAGCTTCCCGCTCGAGCGTGTATACCGGTTGCGACAGAACGAGTCCCGAAAGATCGATCGAGCACGTCCGAAGTTCACTGAGACGCAGTTTCGGCCAGTTGTCCGGAACGACTTCATCGGCGCCAAGCGCGATTGCGTATTCGAGCAGCAAGCTCAGCGGGAGCGCAGCCTTACCGCCAACGCGGAATTCGCCAAGCAGCGGTGTATGGCGCGGGTCAATTGTCACTCGCGTGCGCATGGAACGCGCGCGACGATGATCGACTACCGTTCCGAGATAAACCGACCGGGAATAAAGCATGTCGAAGCTGGGGAAGTCGGGCGTCACCAGCCGAAATCCTTTGAGCTCGGATGGCGATACGGCACGGCCGGGCCGGCCCGGGTAAGCGATCTCGCCGCTACCGCCTTGCAAGATCTCGCTAATCCAAAGATCGACGCCTTGTTCGACTTCCATAGCCGTCATGTACTTGACTGCAGCATCGAAATTCGTGATCAGACCGAGATTTTTCCAGGTCGGCCACACAACGTTTTAATCGGGAATCTCACGCGCTTTTGTGCCCAGAAACCCAGGCGAGCCAGTCCGTCATTGCCAGCCGCGTAATCCGTTTGTCCAGCCATGCCGCCTAGCCGTCCCGCCATCGACCCGACGTTGCAGAAGAACTTCAGATCGCGATCGACGAGCGTATCCAGCAGATTTTGAAACCCCGCAATCTTCACCCGCACCGTAGCGATGAAAGATTCCGTCGACTTGTTTGCTAACCGCAGCGGCGCGTCGACGCCGGCGTTATGAATGACGCCGGACAACCGCGGTCCAAGCGCACCGACCAGCGCTTCGACGTCAGCAAGATTGGTGAAGTCGCACACCGCATATTCGATCGCGAGGCCTTCTGTTTGTGCCCCGTGCAGGTTGCTCCACAGCTCACGCGTTTGCTCGCATCCGTTCAATCGTGCTTTTTCCTGCGCGACACGGCCCTCCCGCGCGGCTGCGCGCAGCACCTCATGCGAATACGTACGGAAGGCCTCGTCCTTCATGGTCACCCAATCAGCATTGACGTCCGGCCGCGCGGAGCGCCCCGTGACGACCACGCGGCTTCGGAAACGTCGCGCCAGAGCTTGTGCGATTACGAAGCCGATTCCGCGGCCACCGCCTGACACGAGAATGACGTCTTTTGCATCCAGATTGAGACGCGTCGGATCTGCGGCATCGCTTGCAGCAAGGAGACCGTAGCGTTGGCCAGCCTGATATCCAACTTCAAATAAATCCCAGATGCCCACTTCCCGCGAAACGATATCCGCGACGACGATGGGATCACTGCTGTCGATGTCGAGTACCTTGACGTTACAGTTCGGCAACTCACGCGGAAGGGTTTTCGCCAGTCCTGCCCAGATGCCGCCGTAGGGCGCGGCAATGTCTGCACCTTCGTAGCCCATGCGGCCCCCGAGCGCCGTGACAGGCATGTAGAACATGCGATCCGAGCTGGCCTCGTCCGACCAGCGTTCGAACACAGATTTGAGCAGTCGCACAGAACGGGCAAGCGCCGGTTCCCAAGGGCGCGCATGCCCGTCCGGCGATGCGCCCCGCGCGCCCAGATCGACGATCCCATCCGGCATCTGCAAGGGCGTGATCGCGCGTTCGTCTCGCTCTGTGACGTCATCGAAGCGCGAGACCGCAGCGCCGAGTGCGCTTAGCCGGCTCATCACGGCACTGGCCAGAAATTCGTCGCCGCCAATGACTAGGATCGCGCGATTGGCGAGCCGGCCGGGGGCGCCGGCAACGGTCGGAATCGGTATCGGACGCCAGCGTACGCGCGTCACGGGCGCCACTGCATCCGATACGGGGATTTCCGCGGGAAGCAGCGTGTGCGAGCCAGCACGCTCATCCCATCGCTGCTTCAACGGCGCCATGACCTCCGGCGTCACGAACTCGCCGGTGCGTTGATGCACGTAGCCGATAATCGTTCCCGCAACGCCTTTCATCTGCAGCAGCATCTCGCCACTGGGAGCAATTGCGACGCAGCGGTTTTCGCGATCTCCACCGCCGAGCACCATACCGGTTGGCGTTACGAATAGCTGGATAGCGCCAGGTGCAATCATGCGCGAAAGCGTGCAATCGTTGTTCGGCTGATAGATATCGATGCGGCGAATTGATACCGGTGCAGCGACCGGAACGTAGTCGCCGGCATAGAGTTCGAGCACACCCACTCTGGCCAGCCCGTCCATCATGAGACAAGGCGTGACGAATCGCTCGAACGTGGGATCGTCCGCACGCAGATTGCACGCGTAGGCTCCGCGCTTCCCCATGGGATGCAGACGCGTATCGCGCGTGGTAACGAACACCCCGGTGAGGCGTACGGGCGCTTTCTCGAAATGATACGGATCGGGTACTGCAACATCGCCGCTACCATCCCATGGCTCCCACACCGGAGCGGCGGGAAAGCTAGGCATCAGAATAACGCGCGCTTCGAAATGCAGTTTGTTACGCGACAGGATCGTTCCGTTGGGCGCCGTTACATCGGTGACCACACGTACGCCGACAGTAATTCGCGATGCATCGGTTTCCAAGATTCGCGCTTCGATGCGTTTCGCCGACGGCGCATTTCCGTACACGCGCAGAAAGTGGTGGAAGCGAAGCTCTTCGAGCGCGACCACATGCATCAGCGGACACAGTACGAGCGCCGCTTCTGCTGCGATCTCGGTCACGAACGTTCCTGGGAGAGTCGGGTGGCCGTTGACTACGTGACCCGTCAGATAGCGGTCGCGCTCGAGCGAGAACGTACGTTCGAATACAGCCGAGTCTGCATCGCGATGCAGAACGCTATCTAGGTAGAAGCTGGGCGTGAATGAATCGAAGTTGTTTGCCTTAAA
>JBBRGM010000004.1:0-29803 GCA_038240725.1 Burkholderiales bacterium
CAAGGGGCCGCGGCTGGGAAGATTACAAGTGGCGCCATCCGCTGACGCAGCGGTTGCAGAGGAAGTCGGTCTATTTCGAGCTGGTCGACGGGATCATCTTAGCGTGCGGCATCTATCAGAACGATGACGTAGCGCAAGCGCACCACACGCCCGCTCACGAGCTCGGCGCGCCATCACGCCGCGCGGAGCGGCGCATCGGCGGCCACGTCGCGCTCGCCCACGCCGCGCCGCGTCGGCTCACAGCGCACGGACGCGTGATCGTTTGCGCCCGCAGGACTAGTGCGCGCTATCTCGTGTGTGGATGACCATCCATCCCCACGCGATTGCCTCGGCCAGAAGAAATATACCGAACGCCCATCGGTATCCCTGCGCGTCGTAGCCGCTGACCGTTACCGGCCACAAGCTGAGCACCGCGCCGACCGCCCACTGCACGACGAACGCCCAGCCGAATACCAGCGAGTTGAGCGCGGTGTTCACCCGGCCGGCCAATGTCATTGGAAACGCCTGCGGCAAGATCGCGTAGGCGAGACTCCCCGCCGTACCGAAAAAACCAAATCCCATCCATAGCAGCAGCGGCGATTGCGTCCAACCCAGCGCCGCCAGCAATTGGAACAACAGAAACATTCCCATACCGATCAAGAACACGGTGAGCGGCGCGACGCCGCGCCTCGCGATGCGTTCGGCGAAATTTCCCCAGAACAAAAAACCCACCGTGGTCGCGCACGCCATCAGCAGTAGATCCACTGCCACGGCTTCAGGCTGCAAACCTGCGACGTCGCGCAACCACGGTCCGGACCACAAGCTTTGCAGCGCCATATTGGTCGACTGTGCCAAGGTCGCAGCGACCGCGATCCGCCAGAAGCGCCGATCGACGAACACCTGGCGCAAGCCCTCGAGCTGATGCCTGAAGGATGGATGCGCCGATTCCGCTTTGCGCTCCGGAACAATCGCGAAAATCGCGAGCGCGGCGATGATAGTCGCAGCTGCCAACGCAAAAAATAGCGCGCGCCAGTCCATGTGCTGTAACGCAATCTGCACCGGTAGCGTCGCTGCGATCATGCCGGCGCCGCCCGCGCAAAACATCCAGCCGTTCACTGCGCTCAACCGCGACATCGGAAACCAGATCACATTCGCCTTGATACCGGACATCAGACAGCCGGACACGCCAAGCCCGATTAACGCGCGTCCGAAAATGAGCAGAGGGAGTTGCGTCGCCGATGCAAACACCGCTGCGCCGGCAGCTGCGATCAGTAGCAGCCCGGCGTCTGTTCGGCGCGGACCGAAGCGATCGAGCAGTAAACCAAGCGGCAGTTGAAACGCGGCGAAAGTGAGGAAGTAGGCGCTGGTCAGCAGCCCGAGGTCGGCGGGTGAGAGTTGAAACTCACGCGCAAGGTCACTGCCGATTATCGCGTTGACGCTGCGATACAGGTACGACAAAAAATAACCGCCTGCAAACGGGAGCAACACGTTGACGAACGGATTGCGCGCCGGCGATGCCGCCGGCTCGCCGAGCGTCATGCTCACTTGAGTCCGAGCAAAAGGTTGATCAGGAAGCTGAACAGGGAAATGAAGATGGAGATGACCAGCGCGTTCCAGAAACCGGTCAGGTGAAATCCCGGCACCAGCCACGCGGTGAACAGCAGCATCAGCGCGTTGATCACCAGCAGAAATAATCCGAGCGTCAGCACCGTGATCGGCGCCGTGAGGATCACCAGAATCGGCCGCAATGTTGCGTTGACGATACCGAACAGCAGACCGGAAATTGCAACCGCCTGCCAAGTCGCGAAATGCATACTCGAGAAGATTTGCGCGGCGGCCCACAGCGTCAGCGTGTTGACGCCCCAGAACAAAAGAAATCGTACCAGCGGATTCACATTCAGCATCGGCGCATCTTAACATCGGCCTGGGTGCGTTCATCCTTCCTGGCCATCTCCGTGGCTGCGCCTCGGCATATCCCTTGCTGGTTAAAGCGGCTGCATTTTCCGCGCAGTCAGCTGCCTCAGGTTTTCTGTTTCAGCGCCGTTAATTAGCCCTGACGCAGCATAGGAGTCCACGTTGAAACGCCTGTCCAACCTCACCCGATACGCCTTCATACTGGCCGCTGCGCTACCCGCGGTTGGTTACGCCGACATCTATCGCTACGTGGATGAAGCCGGAACCGTTCACTTCACCAACGTCCCGCAAGATCAGCGCTTCAAGCTGTACATGACCACGCTGAAAGAGCCGGACATCGTGACGAACACGCTGACCGGACGGGGCGTTCGCAGCTATCCCGTATTGACCCGCAAGAAGTATCACACGCAGATTTTGGCAGCGGCGCGCGTGTATCAGCTCGAGCCGGCGTTACTGCATGCAGTGATCTCGGCGGAATCCGGCTACAACCCACTCGCCCGATCTGCAAAAGGCGCACGCGGACTCATGCAGCTGATGCCTGCAACCGCGCAACGCTACGGGGTCGCGAATATGCTCGATCCCGAACAGAATATCTATGGCGGCGCCGCCTACTTGCGCGATCTGCTCACGCTATTCGGAAATGACATGAATCTCGCCATCGCCGCATACAATGCCGGCGAGAACAGTGTAATCAAGTTCGGCAATCACATTCCGCCGTACCGCGAGACCACGCAGTACGTCCCGAAGGTATTGAAGTACTACAAGCGCTACAAAAGTTTGATGTAGCGCTCGTCGCGCCGCTGCGAGATGCGCAAATGAAACGGGCGATCCGAAATCGGATCGCCCGTTTGCTTTGCGTGCGATGAACTGCGTTCAGGCTTCTACTGCGCTGGGCGCGCGCGCTGGCGGCGCCTGCGTGTCGCGAACCAGCACCGTCATAAGACTTGTAACGAGCGCCACGCGCTGCGCCGGCGTGAACGTGATCAAGCTCTTTTCACCGATGTCGATGAGCGCCATTTCAACCATGCTCACGGCACCTTCCACCAGCTTGCGCCGCGCTGCGATCACCGCCTCGGCCTGCTGACGCCGCAGCATCGATTGGGCGATTTCCGGCGCGTAGGCCAGGTGCGCGATTTTCGCTTCCTCCACCAGAATACCGGCCGCGCTTACATCGCTTTGTACCGCTTCTCGCAGCATCGCAGCGATCTGATCGATATCGCCTCGCAACGTTTTGTAGCGCGCTGGTACCAGCATTTCGTCGGCGTTGTCGTAAGCGTGGCGGGCCGCCAGCTCGCGCAGCGCCAACTCGGATTTGACACGGATGAATTGCGCGCAATCTTCCACTTCGAACACTGCGCGGGCGGTATCGTTCAGTTTCCACATGAGCACCGCAGCGATCTCGATCGGGTGGCCGCGCTCGTCGTTGACTTTGAGAATCGCAGTGGTCAGCGTCTGTGCGCGCAATGACACACGTATGCGCAGGTACAGCGGATTCGCCCAGTGAAAGCCACTGCTGCGTGCCGTACCAGCATAACTGCCGAGAAAAAGCATCACCACTGCGTGGTTCGGCTCGCAGGTAAAGAACCCGCGCACGCAGTACACGCCGACGCCGAGCAGGACCAGACCGGTGACCAGCGGCTGCGGGTCGAAACGCGGTAACGAGCCGATCACGAAGCAGTACCCGAAGACCAGCAGCGCGCTTACGATCAGCAGTGCCATCCAGCCGTTGACGACGCGGGCTTCGATCTCTTGTGGCGAATGTTCTCGATCCGCCGAGACGGGCGCAAAGTGCATTGCTACCGTACCGCGAAAATTTTCAGGTTCCATGCCGGCCATAAAAGCAAAAGCGGAGCCATCGTGCAAATTTCACATGGAGATTTTTCCCCTGGCCTACGACCGGCGCAGCGTTAGGTGCCACGCGCTGTTCCGCCTGGAGCCGCAGGACAAAGTTGAATCACGGGTATGTCCTGTACCGGGAACGACGGCTCCTGCAGTTGCTGCGAGGCTAGTCGCCAACGCCTCTCATTCGTCTAGAAGACCCAGTGCATCGCTCATGATGTAGTAGACGACGTGCTGCTCCAGAACGCCGTGGACGAGATGGGCCATCGGTCCGCGCGCGTAAATTGCAACGTCTTCGCCTCCGTGCGTTTCGCTGGACAGCGGCGCGACCGATTCCTGCAGATAATCGGGATCGGTCGTGTCGACATTGGTGAGATCCGGGCGGCCGGAGCGGTTGAGGCGATAGCCTCGGCCGTGATGCTCGAAGCGCTTCGTGCCTTCCTTCTGCTCGGCGGACGCGCCCGTGTAGCCCGCGCCGTTGGCGTAGTTGAGCGTCGTATACGGGAGCCCGGTAGCGTCCTTCGAATATTCACCGTCGCCCCCCGCCGCAACGACTTTCCCGAGGATCGGATTGCCGCGCTTCGGATACCCCCCGATCGTCATCGTGTGACTGTGATCGGCCGTCACGATAATGAGCGTGTCGTTCGAGTCGGTTTGCTGCGCAGCCGTTTTCACCGCATCCGAGAACGCGATGGTTTCGGTCAGCGCGCGATAAGCATTCGCCGCGTGATGCGCATGATCGATCCGTCCGCCTTCGACCATCAGGAAAAATCCCTTCGGATTGCGCGAAAGAATGGCGATGGCCTTCGCAGTCATTTGCGCAAGCGAAGGTTCGCCGGCACCGTCCTTCGCACGATCGTGCTCGAAATGCATATGCGACGGTTCGAACAAGCCGAGGACATGCTGCGCTTTGGCCGGATCGAGCGCGTCGAATTGCGCCTGGTTCCATACGTACGCGGCGCCGGCAAACGCATCCAGCCACTCCTGGATTAGATTGCGATGGTCGTGCCGTTCGCCTTTCTTATCGACGTATTCGGAATCGGCATCGGTGGTCGGCGTGAACTTGGAACGGCCGCCGCCGAACACGACATCGATACCGCCGCCCACGCGAAACTCGATCAACTGCCGCGCGATATCGGGAAAACCCAGCCCGTTGGCGGCTTGCGATTGATCCGCGTCGCACTCCCAATCGCGCTCCACCGTATGTGCGTAGGTAGCGCCGGGCGTCGCGTGGGTCACTCGGGTAGTCGTGACTAAGCCCGCTGCGAGCCCGCGCGCTTTCGCTTGCTCCAAAATCGTCGGCAAACGCCTTCCGTTCACACTCGCGGCGTCGTCGCGTCGCGCACGCTGATCTACCGACAGAAACCCATCATTGGTCTTCACGCCGGTGACGAGTGCCGTCATCGTCGGCGCCGAATCGGATGTTTGCTGATTTGCGCTGTACGTTTGCGATAGCGCGACGAAAGGAAATGTTTCGAACGACAGCCGATTGCCTTCGCCCGACGCACCGTGCAATTGCCCTTCCAGGATGCCCGCCGCAGTAACGGTCGAAATGCCCATACCGTCGCCGACGAACAGGATCACGTTCTTCGCACGCGTCGCGATCGGCTTGATCTGCTTTGCTGCTTGCAGTGCGTCGCGTCCCATCCGCCGCCAGTCCTCCGGGCCTTCTGCACGCGCCATTCCTGATGCCATCAGTGCGAGCACTGCTGCAAACAATCGCGTACTACTTTTCCGCTTTCTCGTCACGAGTGAGTCGACTCCAAGTATTCAAGCAAGCGGCCCGAGCATCGCCGCATAACGTCGCGCGCAACACATGCCGAATTCAGTCGGCAGCATTGCCGGGGAACGATCGTGTACATGCGGCAGGCCGAGACGCAGCGCCGCGATCCGTTTGCCGTAGCAGATCAGACTGTCGAGAGACTGCATGCTGAAAACGATCGCCGGCAGAATCTTTCGATAGATTTCCTCGGCGGTTTCCTCGGTTTCTTGCGAGGCGCGGGCGTCGCGCAGAAGCTCGAAGATCCGTACCTGATAATCGAACGTATCGGCAGCCGGGATCATGCCGGCACACCCCGCGCGCAGATTGTCCGTCAGCTCGAGTCCGCCACGTCCATTGAACACGGTCAGCTCGCCTTGCACGGTTTCCAGCACGTCGCGAATCGCGATGACGGAACCTTCGCCTTTGAGCAATACGAAATTGGGACAGCGTTCTCGCAGCGATCGTATCGACTGCGCCCCAAGGCCGACGCCGAGGTATTCCGGTGCGTTTTGAATCGCGCAAGGCATATCGAGCTGCGCCATCACTTGCGCGAAAAAGTCGGCGTACCACTGTTCCGGCAATCCCCGCTCGGGCGGCGGCTGCAAGATTACCCAGCTCGCACCACGCTCTTTCGCCCAAGCTGCGAAGCTCACCTGTGCGCTCACAGTAGGTTCGGCTACTGTCACCGTGACGGGAACGCAACCGTCGACTTCGCCGATTACCCACTCCACCAGTTGTCTGCGCTCATCGGCCGCGAGCTTATTGACTTCGGTTGCAAGTCCCAAGACAGCTACGCCGTGCGCACCGCCGCGCAAACACGCCTGTACTTGCCGCTGCATTGCCGATCGATCGAGTCGACCGTCTGCACCGAACAATGCATACATCATGGGATAGATACCGGAAAACTGAGTTGCGGTTTGCATATTAGATTCGTTTTTGCTGGCGAGCGCGACGAATGAGCGCGCAATGCGCGACGTCGCATCTAATGAACATCATACTTATTCGACGCGGTCCGCGAAATCGCGGCGATGGAACCGGCCCGTAATCCGCGGCGCAATGCGAGCAACCGTTGAACCCGCGCGCCTCGTTACGCACGTTCCCGTTTGCAGTACCATAACGGCGTGGGGTTGGCCTCGACCCCGAATCCCAACGGAGGTTGCCCATGGAGATGGACTTGATCGAGGAAGAAACGGTGGCGATCCAGGAACGGCTCACGGTACTTATGGTGGAGCATCGAGATCTCGATGCCGTTATTGCCCGTCTGGCAGATGATCCCGTCCTGGATGAGGTACAGCTCAAGCGATTGAAACGACGCAAGCTCCTGTTGAAAGACCATATTGCCATCCTCGAGCGTCAGCTGGTTCCCGACGTTCGCGCTTGAGGCACTGCGCAAGCTGAATTGTCCGCGAGATCCGTTCGGGATCTCGCGTGAGTCAAACGACGAGAACGCACGTTAGGGCGAAAGCGCGCCGCTATTGCGCTGTAAGTTCGCGCTAGCTTGCTGCAAGATTACGCGTTCACTCCCTGCGCCACCCTGCCCAGGGAGATCCCTCGTTCCAGAATGAACGCATTCGCCGTCGAAATGCATCTAACGGCTGTTTTGGTTTCCATCGATCGCGCGACCGAGCCCGTCGAATGAGCAGAACAGAACGCGCCGGATTTCACACGGTCCAAAGTTTCTCACTCCGATCCATTTCTACGATGATCATAACCATACGTTCGAGCTTCACGCTCGCCGTCCTGCTATTACTGACTGCGTGCGCTGCTTTTTATACACCGCGACAGCCGCTCCCTATTGCACAAGTAATCGCAGCGAGCAAAGGCGATGCACCGCCGCAGTCGGTTATCCAGCGCATTCGGGAATCGGGCACGACCTACGCCTTGCGCGGCTCGGATTTCTACAAACTCAAAGCGCTCGGCGTCGCGGATCCCGTACTCGATTTTCTGCAGCAATCGCTGGTCGATGACATCGACTTGCTGACGCGCTATTCAGTCACCGGGATGAGTCTAGGCGGTTGCAGCTTCTGTTATCCACAGCCGGTCGACGTCGATCGCCAGGAGTCAGGATTCGGCGTCGTGCCGAGCACTCCGCCGGGTCGCTATGTCAGCGGCAAGCCGCCCGGCGTCCCGGACTGGGTACCGCCTTACGTCCGCGGGACCACGAGCCGCATCAGCACCGAACAGATCGCGGAGATGATCCGAAACAAGACGCCTGAAGCAGAGATCCTGGAAAAAATCCGCGGCTCGCTACTCTCGCGCGTGATCGGCGTGGGCGGCTGGACCAACATCCGCACGCGGCCGATGGCTGGACTTGCTGGCGCTGAATTAGCATCGCTGCACGATCAGGGCGCGACCAATGCGGTCCTTGACGCGCTTCAGAGCAAGTTCATGGCGCAGTTCATCGAGGCTGAGCGTTTGCGGTATCAAAACCTGGGAAACGGGCCCGGCGCAAACCTCTAAAGCTGTCAATGCGGTCAAGCGCGGGCAAATGCGCGCCGCAGACTGGACCAGTTCGCGACAGCAATCCCTAGAATGGTCGCGACCAGCCCGACGGCTAGCCGCCAGCCGATCGGCTCGTTGAGCAGAACGGCCGCGAGAAATGCTGCGGACACCGGGTTCAGCGTTACTGCGACCGATACGCGCGACGGGGTCGTATGCTCGAGCGCCCAGATCCACAGAAAGAATGTGGCAGCCCCACCGAACGTCATCAGATAAACGATCGCCGACCAACCCGCTGGACTGAGCCGCCCGAATCCGGAGAGGTCACCGGTCGACAGCAAGAGAATGAATACCGCCAGCGCACCTGCGGGCACGGTCAACGCGGCCACGGCAGGGGCCGGATACTTACGCAGGAATACACCCGACAGCGTGTTATAGATCGATCCGATAGCTGCTGCACCGAACATATAGAGATCGCCCTTCCAAGTCTCCTCGTCATGACTGAATCCGCGTTCGCCCAGCGCCACCGCGATACCGGCGGATGCGAGCAGGCAGCCCGAGAGTTTCGCGAAGGTCATCTGCTCGCGACGTAAGGCGGTCGAAAGAAACAACGTCAGCAGCGGCTGGAGCGACAGCACCAAAGCGCCGCGCGCGGCGGACACATGCTGAAGAGACAACGTGAAGAGAAGCGGAAACGCGCTGAACTGCAATGCGCCCAATGCAACCAGCGGAGGAAGATCGCGCCGCTCGAAGGACAGGCGATAGCGCGGCAGGGTAAACGCGAGAATGATGAGACCGGCGCCGAGAAACCGTAAAAAGACGAGCGTAAGAGGATCGGTCTCTTGTACAGCGAATCGCGTGGCGACGATCGCGGACCCGCCGAGAGTGCTCGATAGCGCGGCAGCCAGCGCCGCCCACGCTTGCATCGACACGCGTTTCACGCGTGGTCCGCGTTTAGGCTATCGCAGCATGGCTGAACGCGCGACATGCACAGGGCTGTTGTTTTCACCGCGCGGCAAACTCGGAACGGATGCGAGGCAGAGCGTCCTCGCTCTGCCTCGCTTGCCTCAGATCTAACTCCGTCAGGAATCGAAGCGATCCGTCACTGCGCCGATACTCGCAGTCGAGACGAGCTTCGTGTACTTGGCTAGCAAACCTCGCGTGTAGCGCTGGGCAGGCTGCTTCCAAGCCGCGCGGCGTTTAGCCAACTCATCATCCGGGACATTTAGCTGGATCAGCCGTTTGTCCGCATCGATGGTAATCGAGTCGCCCTCGTGTACGAGGCCGATGGTGCCGCCGACGTAGGCTTCCGGCGCTACGTGGCCGACGACCATTCCCCAGGTCGCACCGGAGAATCGCCCATCCGTTATAAGGCCGACAGAATTCCCCAGCCCCTGGCCGGTTAGCGCAGAAGTCGGCGCTAACATTTCCTGCATTCCAGGACCGCCCTTTGGTCCTTCGTATCGGATCACGACGATGTCGCCAGGGTTGATCTTGCGCGCCATGATCGCGTCCATAGATTCCGGTTCGGAGTTAAAAACACGCGCCGGTCCGGTGATTGAGTTCTGCTTGAGACCGGTGATCTTGGCGACGCAGCCTTCAGGCGCCAGGTTGCCGCGCAGAATCGCAAGGTGACCTTGCGCGTAAAGCGGGTTACCCCACTGGCGAATCACATCTTGATCGGCGCGTGGCTTCTCCGGAATGTCCTTCAACTCTTCGGCCAACGTGCGGCCGGTAATAGTCATGCAATCGCCGTGCAATAGACCGTTGGCGAGCAGCATCTTGAGGACCTGCGGGATGCCGCCGGCCCGATGTAGATCCACCGCCACGTATTTTCCGGATGGCTTGAGGTCGCAAATCACCGGGACCTTCTGGCGAACCCGCTCGAAGTCGTCGATAGTCCATTCCACTTCTGCTGCCGAGGCAATCGCCAGATAGTGCAGCACCGCGTTGGTCGAACCGCCGGTTGCCATCACGAGAGAGATCGCATTCTCGATCGACTTGCGCGTGATGATGTCGCGCGGACGGATCTGTTTCTTGATCGCATTGACGAGCACAGTCGCCGACGCCGATGACGAATCCGCTTTCTCCGGGTCGGGCGATGCCAGTTGGGAGGAGCCGAGCAGACTCATGCCGAGCGCCTCGAACGAGGAGGACATCGTGTTCGCAGTGAACATACCGCCACATGCGCCGACGGTTGGACAGGCGTTTTTCTCGATGCCTTCGAAATCCTCTTTCGACATCTTGCCGGCAGTGAACGAGCCCACCGCCTCGAATGCGCTGGCGATGGTGAGCGCCTGGCCTTTCCAATTTCCGGGTTTGATCGTACCGGCATAGACATAGATCGCCGGCACATTGATGCGCGCCATCGCCATCATCCCGCCGGGCATGTTCTTATCGCAGCCGCCGACGACCAACACGCCATCCATCATCTGGCCGTTGACCGATGTTTCGATGCTGTCCGCGATGATCTCGCGCGAAACCAGCGAATACTTCATCCCCTCCGTGCCCATACCGATGCCGTCGGTAATAGTCGGCGTGCCGAACACTTGCGGCATCGCCCCAGCCTCGCGCAACGCGGTCATCGCACGATCGACCAGCGGCTGAATACCGGCATTGCACGGGTTCATATTCGAGTGGCCGTTTGCCACGCCGACGATAGGCTTCTCGAAGTCGGCGTCGGTGAATCCGACAGCGCGCAGCATCGCCCGGTTGGGCGAGCGCGCCGTGCCACCTGTGATGAGCTTGGAACGCCAATTATCAGCAGCCATGATTTCTTCTCCCACGAAAGATTCTAGTTATCCAACCAAAGACCCGATTACGATCTAGACAATGCCGACCGTGGATTTTGATGCAGGCGTTAACCAGTGTCTAATATATTGTCGGGAGCCCACTGATACCTTTTAGAGATGGAACTGCGCCACCTGCGTTACTTCGTTGCCGTCGCCGAGGAATTGCATTTCGGGCGCGCCGCGCAAAAGCTGCATCTGTCGCAGCCGCCGCTATCCATGCAGATCAAAGCGCTCGAGACCGAGATCGGCGTGCAACTGCTCACGCGCACGCGACGCAAAGTCGAGCTCACCACTGCCGGCCATGTCTTTCTGCGCGAAGCCCGCGATATCCTTGCCCGTGCGGTGCAGGCGGCGGTGTGGGCTCGACAGGCAGGGCGCGGCGAGATCGGCGAGCTCGCGATCGGGTTCATATCGATTGCGGACTACAACGTCCTGCCGCTCGTGCTTTCAGAATTTCGCAAGCGCCATCCCGCCGTACGCTTGAACCTGCGTGAGGCGACTAGCGACGCGCAAGTGCGCGATCTGCTCGAACGGCGGATCGACGTCGGCTTCGTTCTCGCTCCGGTCGTCGATGCGGCCCTGTCAGTCCGGCCCGTGCTCCGCGAGCCTTTAGTCGTCGCCTTGCCGGAGGCGCATCCATTGGCTCAAATGCGCAGCCCGTTGGCGCTGCATCGACTCGCAGATGAAGCGTTCATCTTGTTTCCGCGCCACATGGCCCCGGGCCTGTACGACGACGTGGTCAGCTTTTGCCGGAGCGCCGGGTTCAGCCCAAGAGTCGAGCAGGAAGCGGTACAAATGCAAACGATCATCAGCCTGGTGTCGGCAAATTTGGGCGTGGCACTGATTCCGGCGTCGATGCGCAACCTCGGCCGCGCCGGCGTCGTGTATCGCAACCTGCGCGAGAAAAGCCCGGAACCCGAGATTTCCCTGGCCTGGCGCGCGACCGATCAAGGTCCGGCGCTCACGCGTTTCCTGGAATGCGTCGACAGCGCGCTGCGGCACGTGACCAAGGCAAAGTCCCGCGGAGCGCGCAGGTGACCCTGGAGTTTGAAGCACTAGACACGATGTCTACCCGTGTGAGCTTAAACAGCGAGGCGGACAGTTTGGAATTGGGCGACGCACTCGCCGCTGTACTTTCGCCAGGGCGGCGGCTCTATCTCAGCGGCGAGCTCGGCGCCGGCAAGACCACGATAGTGCGCGGAATCCTGGTCGCGCTCGGCTACACCGGACGCGTGAAGAGCCCGACCTTTACCCTGGTTGAACTTTATGATCTTTCTAGCATATACTTGCATCACTTTGATTTCTATCGGTTCGAAGCACCAGAAGAGTGGGCCGATGCAGGCTTTCGAGAAGCCTTCAATGAACAGAACGTGTGCGTTGTCGAATGGCCAGAAAAGGCCGGAAACAGTCTTCCTCGCGCCGACCTGCATATTTATTTGGAATATGCAGACGTGGGTCGGCTCGCGCGTATCGTTGCGGGAACTGAAGCAGGATTGCAGTGCATTCGAACGCTGATGAATCGCTAGTCTTCCGCTCTCGGTCGCATCGACGATGCGCCGGACCTGCATATCGTTCGATTGAGCGCCATGCAATGTCCGCGATCATATCGCTGGGCTCGTACGGCAGCCCGCGTCGTACCATCCGCATTGCTTCTAGACTTCGAAAAACAATGCGCGGCCATTCACTGCTGCTCGCATCGTCGGCAGCAATACTGCTGTGGTTCATGCCGCTACTCGCACAGGCCGCGATTGCCGTTACCGCGGTCCGTATCTGGCCGGCGGCTGAATACACGCGCGTCACCATTGAATCGCCCAAAGCGATCGAGTACACCGTATTCACTGCGAAAGATCCCGAACGGCTCGTCGTCGATCTGGAAAATGTCGAGCTCACCCCGCAGTTGCGCGAACTGCCTGCACGCGTCGGCGCCAACGATCCGTACGTTTCTCAGATGCGCGTTGCACGCAATCGCCCCGGCGTGGTTCGGCTGGTGTTCGAATTGCGCACCGAAGTGAAGCCACAGGCGTTTTCTCTCGCCCCGATCGGCGAATACGCGCATCGTCTCGTGCTCGACATTTACCCGGCGGTGCCCGTCGATCCGCTGCTCGCGCTGGTAGAGAAGCTCAATAAAGACAAAAAACTCGACCGCGACAAGCCCGCCGAAGTCGCATCAGCACAAAACAATTCGGCAACCGAGGCGCCGGCGGAAAAGGCGACCACACCGCCTGAAGAACCGGCAAACGCGGCACCGGCAGCGGTAAAGCCTAAGCGCACACTCGAGAGCGAAGCGCAGAAAGTCATTCAGAAAATCACCGGCCAGCACAAACCTAAGCCCGAGCCGGAAGTGGTGCGCCTCGTTACGGTAGCGATCGACGCCGGCCACGGCGGTGAGGATCCAGGCGCGCGCGGTAAGTTGGGAACCGACGAGAAAAACGTGACGCTCGCAATTGCGCGCAGACTGAAGGCTGCAATCGACAGTGAGCCGAATATGCGGGCGGTGCTAACTCGCGATGGCGATTATTTCGTGCCGCTGATCGACCGCGTGACGAAGGCTCGGCGCGTGCGGGCGGACCTGTTCGTGTCCATTCATGCCGACGCCTATATCAAGGAGCACGCGCGGGGATCTTCGGTGTTTGCACTATCGGAACGTGGCGCGACTTCTGCCGCCGCGCGCTGGCTTGCCAAGAAAGAAAACGAAGCGGATTTAATCGGCGGGGTTAACCTCGACGTGGCTGACCCTTACGTAAAGCAGGTGCTGCTCGACCTCTCGCAAACGGCGACTATCAGCGACAGCATCAAACTCGCGCGCGCAGTACTGGACGAGATCGGCGGCATCAACACGCTGCACAAGGCACGCGTCGAGCAAGCCGGTTTCGCCGTTCTGAAAGCGCCCGATATTCCGTCCATTCTGGTGGAGACGGCGTTCATCAGCAATCCACAAGAAGAGAAGCGCCTGCGTAAAGGCGACTATCAAGAACAGATGGCCGCCGCCATCATGCAGGGTATCCGCAAGTACTTCGCCAAGAATCCGCCGTTGGCGCGAGAGAAGCTTGCCCTGAATCCGTAGCTGCCGCACGACATGGTTGCGCCCGACCTCCGCAAGATTTAGCATTGGTCTGGATATAGTATTTCCCTCCGCTGTTCACCTGCGGCTAGCCGCTCCTTCGCGACGCAGTGCTTTTTCATCAGGTCGTCTGACCGAAATCCGATACAGTGGAAAGCAGACACAAGGAACAGGTATGCAACAACTCAGACTTGGCATTCCGCACCGCGACGCGGGGACTTCGGTGTCTCGCATGATGCTGGCAGTGATCGCAGCGGTCGCCGGAGTATGCGCACTCGCAGTGATCTTGTTCGTCGTCTTGCCCCTGGTAGGCATCATCGTGTCAGCGGCAGTGGGCGGGGTAATTCTCGCGCTCGCCGGGGTTGTGATGATGATTCCGTTTCTGCTGATCGCCGGTACCGTGTTGATGTTCTTCTCGCGCTTTAGCGCGCGTCGCCACGCGAGCGTCCGCTCACAGTCCAGCCAGCACTGATTTAGCAAGACTTCCAGGCCACCCTCGCAGGAAATTAATCGTGACCGCCGGCATCCTGCTCAGCGCTGGCGCGGGCACGAGATTCGGCGGCGGCAAGCTATTACATCCGCTTGCTGACGGTGTTCCGCTCGGGGTTGCATCGCTGCGTCGCCTGCGCCAAGCGTTGACTCGCGTAGTGGCGGTTGTGCGCCCCGGCGATGACCAATTGCGGGAATTGTTCGAGCGCGAGGGCGTAGACGTCGCCGTCTGCGACCTCGCGGACCAAGGCATGGGACACAGCCTTGCCGCAGGCGTAGCTCATTTTGCGGACGCGGGGGGCTGGCTGGTCGCGTTGGCAGACATGCCGCGTATTCGTAGCGATACCATCCGCTTGATCGCACACGCACTGGAGCGTAAACGCGGCATCGTGGTGCCGGAATTCCAACTCACGCGCGGCCATCCGGTGGCGTTCGGTGCCGACTTTAGAGATGAGATGCTGGCGTTGTCGGGCGATGCCGGCGCCCGCACAATCCTGCAGAGATATGCAGAACGGGTAACACGGCTAGCCGTGGACGATCCCGGCGTACTGCAAGATATCGATACAAGGGAAGACGCGAGGCGTCTTTCGTAGAACAGGCTCGACGCAAAGTGCGGCGCGAGCAGTAAGTCGCGAACCGCAAGACATCGACTACTGCTTGAGAACGATTGCTTTCATGTCGCCGGTTACACGGAAGTTGCCCTTCACGACGTTGGAGGGCGACCTCAACTCAACGTACGCACGCCCGGCAACGTCCCTGTTGGGCAACACTTCCCCGCTTCCGCTCGCGTTGAGCAGCCCAGCCACCAATCTGAGATTGCTGTAACTGAAGCGGTTACCGTTGACGGCAAAGTTGCCGTTCATCTCATCGAACTTCGTCTTGCCACCCTGTACACCATCGCGTGCCTGCGTTTGCAGCGCGCGCACGAGATCCATACCGGACAAGCTGCCCTTCTGGATTACGAAGTTCCCGTCAGCGCGCGGATTGTTGAACAGCGTGTCGACCGTATTGCTCTGCGCCGAGTAGCGTCCCTTCGCATCGATCCTACCCTCTGACGCGATATCGATTTTCAGCGACTTCATGGCGGGCTCGAGATCGACGCGTTTGGCCTCGAAGTCCCCCTCCAGACTCCAAGTCTGTCCCCAGGTCAGCAACGCATGACCTCCGGCTTGGCCACCGTACAAGTAGAGATCCAGGTCGGTCAGGCGCAACTGCCCGCTCGAGAGTTGCCCCTTGATGTGGCCTTCGGTGAATTCGAAGCTGGGGCCTAGGGGCAGCGTAAAGTTCTTCAATTGCGCGGTCACATCCGCCTCTGCGCCCCTCGGCATTACTTCCGCCGATAGATGGCCATCCTTGCTGTCGATCGTCGCGCGCAGAAGTGCGCCGTCGGCGCCGATGTACAACTGCGAATCGAACGGCGGCAGCGGCGTCGACTTAACTTCCAGCTTAGTTTCCTTGAGGACCACTCGCTGTACACGCAATTTGCGCGACTTCGCCGCGGCGCTGAACAGCCAGCCCGATAGACGCGGCAGTACTTCCGTGCTCGCTTGCAGTCCGTCGATCTGGAGCGTCTTGATGACTTTGTCGTCGCCGAATGCCGCTCCCAGATCCATAAAGGCCGTCACCGTCGATGCACGGACGTCTTGCTGCGCCCCGACCACGACGTTATCCAGCTTGATATGAAAGGTCGGGAACATCGACGCATGCACACCCCCAACGTGTACCGGCTCGCCAAGCGCCTCTGAAGCCATCTTTTCGATCTCCGGTGCGTAGGCGGAAAGCGGCGCGAATTGGACAACGGCGATTACCACTACGATCAGGACACCTGCAGCGGTCGCAACCATTCGGGCCGGACCCCAGCCACCCTTTTTCGCTTCGCGACCGAGCCGCTCGCGGTCGGATTTCTTGCGGTCACTCTCTTCCTGCTCGGCACGCTGTTTCGCTAAAGACTCCTCGCGTGCCCGCTGCTCGCCTTCGCGCCGTTCACGCTCACGCTTCTTGCGATCGTCTTCCGAGCGCTTTTTGCGTTCTTCTTGATCGCGGGCGCGTTGCTCTTTCTCGTCTGCCTGACGCCGAGTCGCTTCTTGGCGCGCCCTTAGCTCAGCCTCTTTACGCGCACGTTCCGCTGCTTCAGCGAGCTCGATAGCTTCGCGGTCAGCACGTTCGCGGGACTCGCGTTCGGCACGGTCCATTGCATGCCGTGCTTCGTCCTCCAATCGGAAGCGTCGCTCCTGTTCTTCCAGTGCCCTGCGAATCGACTCTTCCTTCGCAAGGAATTCTTTCTCCACCTCTTGCTCGGCGCGCCTTAGTGCATCGAGGTCGGTATCGAAGCTCGAAGCGACCGACGTAGCAGGCGATTGGGTAAGATCGAGCGACGGCAGGTCGTCTTCGTCCTGCGCCTCTTTCTCTCGCCGTTCCTGCTCCGCCTTCTCGCGCACTCCGCGCTCATCTGCTTCGCGCCTATCGCGCTCTCCCTGCTCGCGTTCGTGCTGTTCCTGCTCGCGCCGACCGCGCTCAGCTTGTTCCTGGCGCTCGCGCTCATCCGCTTCGCGCTTACGTTCTTCCTCTGAGCGCCGTTTGCGATCCTCAAGCTCGCGCAGCGATACACCGTCTTCGAGGTCGCGTTTTTCCTGCTCGAGCCGCGCCTGCAGCGCCTCCTGCTCCTGGCGATGGCGCGCTTCGAGCGCCTTGCGCTGGCGCTCCTGCTCTTCTTTGCGCTGCCTTTCTTCCTCTTCCTTCCGCAGCCGTTCTTCTTCCTCCTTGCGAAGCCGCTCTTCTTCCTCGCGACGCTTGCGTTCTTCTTCGGCAATCCGTTTACGTTCCTCTTCCGCCTTGCGCTCCTCTTCCTCGCGGCGCAGGCGTTCTTCTTCCTCGCGGCGCTTGTTCTCTTCCTCTTCGCGCCGCCTGCGTTCCTCTTCTTCGCGGCGGACGCGCTCTTCTTCTTCGCGGCGTTTGCGTTCCTCTTCATCGCGCTTCTTGCGCTCTTCGTCTTCCCGCCGCTTTTTCTCTTCCTCTTCGCGCCGCGTACGCTCGTCTTCTTCACGGCGCAGGCGTTCTTCTTCCTCGCGGCGTTTGCGCTCTTCTTCGTCGCGTTTTTTGCGCGCTTCGTCGTCGCGGCGCTTTTTCTCTTCCTCTTCGCGGCGTTTGCGCTCTTCCTCCTCGCGTCTCTTGCGATCTTCTTCTTCGCGCTTACGGCGCTCTTCCACCTCGCGAAGCTTGCGTTCCTCTTCCTCGCGCTGGCGGCGCTTTTCTTCTTCCTGCCGTTTGCGTTCTTCCTCTTCCTTGCGCTGGCGGTCGAGTTCCTGCTGACGCTTGCGCTGTTCCTCTTCTTTGCGGCGCCGCTCTTCGTCCTCGCGCCGCTTCTGTTCTTCTTCCTGCAGTCGCCGCCGTTCGGCTTCCACACGCGCCAACGCCTCGGCCTGGATCTTGGCACGCCTATCGACTTCTTCCTTGGCTTTGCGCTCTTCTTCCTCTCTAGCTTGCTTGTCGGCCGCGAGCTTCTCTCGAACCTTGCGCTCGACCTCCTCTTTAGCGCGGCGCTCGAGTTCAGCGCGTTCACGTGCTTTGCGTTCGGCTTCCTCTTTTGCGCGCTTCGGGCCTTCGATACGATCACGCATCTCGGCTTCCAGCTTTGTGCGGCGAGATTGCTCTTCCTTGGCTTTTTTCTCGGCGTCCTCGCGAATGCGGCGCGATACCTCCTCTTCTTTCGCGCGACGATCAGCTTCGATCTTGTTTTTCTTATCGGCCTCTTCGCGCGCTTTACCTGCCGCGGCTTCAGACGCTATGCGATCGCCCTCTTCACGCTGGCGCTGTTCAGTAACTGCGCTTTGGTAGAAGGCCGGCTTGGCCTTGGTGGGGCCTAGGATCTGGGTGAAATCCAGGTCATCGACATAGGACGCATTGGGCGGCACCGGCGGCATCGTGGCGCTGCCGTAATCGCTGCTTGCAGCCGGATTGGAGAACTCCTTGATGAAGCCGCCATCGGACAAGGCGGTCAGTACTTTGCGAATCTCGACTTCGGTAACGCGGCTCTTATCGACGAGATCGACGAGGGTCGCCTTCCCGTCTACCAGATTCAGGACCCTGAACTGATCTTTCGACAGGCGGTTCGACTTGTTCTTGATCTCCAGCAGGCCTTTGCCGGTCTTGGAGAATACCGTCGTCTTGTTCATTGCCCTTGAGAGTTGGCTGATGCGTAATACGAATCCCGCCGGAGACGCAGATCCGCCAAATGAAGGGCCCCCGGCTATTACAGTATAGGCGGAGACCCGGTTTCGGTCACTCCGCTAAGCATTTGCCGTGCCGTCCGGAAGCGTGGGGAAAGCGCGATGCCCGGCAGCGGCGCTCGTTAAAAGGGGGGCTCTGTCACATGCTCGGCGCGGCGCGGGCGCTGCCGGCCTAGAACCGAGTTAGGAGAGCGCCTTCACCATATCGTCGACCACCTTCTTGGCATCGCCGAATACCATCATGGTCTTGTCGAGGTAGAACAATTCATTGTCGAGGCCGGCGTAGCCGGCAGCCATCGAGCGCTTGTTCACGATAACGGTACGGGCCTTGTACGCCTCCAGAATCGGCATGCCGTAAATAGCGCTGCCCGGCGTCTTAGCCGCTGGATTGACGACGTCGTTGGCACCCAGGATCAGCGCGACATCCGTGGTTCCGAAATCGCTGTTGATATCGTCCATCTCGGCCACTTGGTCGTATGGCACTTCGGCCTCCGCCAACAATACGTTCATGTGTCCCGGCATGCGGCCCGCGACCGGATGAATGGCATAGCGGACGCTCACCCCCTTCGCCGTAAGCTTCGCAGCCATTTCCTTCACCGCGTGCTGCGCGCGTGCGACGGCCAGCCCATACCCAGGCACGATGATCACGGACTCGGCGTTCCCCAGCAGAAATGCAGCGTCCTCCGCACTCCCGCTTCTCACAGGCTTTTGCTGCGCATCGGCGGCTACGGTTCCTTCCGCGGCACCGAAGCCACCCAAGATCACGCTGAAGAACGATCGGTTCATCGCCTTGCACATGATGTAGGACAGGATCGCGCCGGACGATCCGACCAGGCTGCCCGCGATAATCAGCATCGTGTTGTTCAGCGAAAACCCGATACCCGCAGCGGCCCAGCCCGAGTAGCTGTTCAGCATCGAAATGACTACCGGCATGTCCGCACCGCCGATCGGGATAATGATCAAAACGCCGAGTACGAAGGCGACGCCGGTCATGACCAGAAACGGCAACCATTGCCCCTCAGGGCCGGCGAAAAAGAACATCAGGCCGAACGCAATCATCACTACGGCAAGAGCGAGATTGACCCAGTGCTGCCCCTTAAATACGACCGGGGCGCTCGAGAACAACCGGAACTGCTTACCCAGCCCGGCCAGCTTGCCGAACGCGATGATGGAACCGGAAAACGTCAGCGCGCCGACGAAGGTGCCGATGAAAAGCTCGATCCGATTTCCACGCGGAATCGGGTCCGGGATATGGAACGCCATCGGGTTATGCACAACCGCGATGGCAATAAGAACCGCGGCCAAGCCGACCAGCGAATGCATCGCAGCCACCAGCTCCGGCATCTGCGTCATCTCGACTCGGCGTGCGACCGTCCCGCCGATCGCTCCGCCGACTGCGATCGCCAGCAGAATCAGCCACCAGTTTTTCGTAATCAGAAGCGTCGTGACGACCGCGATCGCCATGCCGATGATGCCGAACATATTTCCACGCCGCGCGGACATCGGCGACGACAGACCCTTCAACGCGAGAATGAACAGAACCGACGCGATCAGGTAGGCCAGGGCAACGTTATTGGATGACATCAAATTGCCCTCGATGCATTGACGCGTACAGGAAGAAGCGAGCCGATTCTCACGCTGCATCCTCCTTCTTGCGTTCTTTTCGCTTGAACATGGCGAGCATGCGCTGCGTCACCATGAAGCCGCCGAACACATTCACCGCCGCGAGCCCGACTGCAACCGCGCCGAGGATCGAGCCGAAATCCATGTTTTCCGCGCCGGCCGCCAGGATCGCGCCGACGATAATGACGGAGGAAATCGCGTTGGTAACCGACATGAGCGGCGTGTGCAACGCAGGCGTTACGTTCCAGATGACGTGATAGCCCACGAACACCGCGAGAACGAATACGGTCAGATTGATGATGGTGGGATCGATTGCGCTGGTCACTAGCGTTTCTCCGAGATGCAAATAGTGCGGACCTATACGAGACCTGCAAGCGGGCGCGCTTCGATCGCGCTCGCAACTAGCCTTTCTTTACTGCTACTCCATCGATACACACCAGAGACCCGGCGATGATTTCGTCTTCGCGATTCAAATTGAGCTGTCCGCTCTTCGGGTCTACCAGCAGATTGAGGAAGTTGAGCAGATTGCGCGCATACAGCGCGCTCGAATCAGCCGCGACCAGCGCCGGCAGATTGGCAATGCCGATCAGTTTGACGCCGTGCTTGACCACGATTTTGTCGCGCTCGGTGAGCGGACAATTGCCGCCCTGTTCGATCGCCATGTCGACGATGACAGCGCCGGGCTTCATTGCCTTGACGGTTTCTTCCTTGAGTAGCACCGGTGCCGGGCGTCCGGGAATGAGTGCAGTGGTGATGACGATGTCGGAGAGCTTTGCACGCTCATGTACGAGCTCGGCCTGCCTGCGCATCCAGTCCGGCGGCATAGGACGGGCATAACCGCCGACGCCTTGCGCGATCTCGCGTTCTTCGTCGGTGATGAACGGCACGTCGAGAAATTTCGCGCCCAGGCTCTCGATTTGCTCCTTTACTGCCGGCCGCACATCGGATGCCTCGATCACTGCACCGAGTCTCTTTGCCGTGGCGATTGCCTGCAAGCCGGCCACGCCGGCGCCGAGTATCAGCACACGCGCAGCCTTCACCGTACCTGCCGCCGTCATCAACATCGGCATGAAGCGCTGATATTCGTTGGCCGCGAGAATCACCGCCTTGTAGCCGGCGATATTAGCCTGCGATGACAGCACGTCCATCGCCTGCGCCCGCGTGGTGCGAGGCAACCATTCCATGGCAAAACCGACAATCCCTTGCTTGGCGAGCGCGTCGATGCCGGACGCATCGTAGGGATTCAGCAGTCCGACCAGGATGGTGCCTACCTTCAGCGATCCGATTTCGGCGGCTTCCGGCGCGCGCACTTTAAGCACGATGTCGGATTGCTGATAGAGGGCTGCAGCAGTCTCGACGATTACCGCGCCAGCCGCGGCGAACTCGGCGTCGGGAATCGAAGCGTTGGCGCCGGCGCCCGCTTGCACGAGCAGTTTGTGGTGGCCGGTTGCGGCGAGTTTCTTTACGGTCTCCGGTGTGGCGGCGACCCGAGTTTCGCCGGCGCGAACTTCTGCCGGTATGCCGATCTGCACGTTGAATGGTCTCCTGAGAAACAGCGCTTCGTGTTCCGACCGTTATATTCGCTGTTGTCGGATGCGGCCGCGATTTCAGCGTAGGCGGATTATAGGGAAGTCGAGCGCACGACGCCAACCACTCGAGAATCACCGCGTGATCGCGCACGCTATAATCGTCGTCCATGCCTTCTATTGCACAGCTGCCTGAGCTTTTGATCAATCAGATTGCGGCAGGCGAAGTTGTCGACCGCCCAGCGTCTGCACTCAAAGAGCTGCTCGAAAACAGTCTCGACGCCGGTGCGCGCAGCGTGAACGTCGAACTGCAGAGCGGCGGTATCAAGCAGCTCAAAGTAGTCGACGATGGTCACGGCATTCCGAAAGACCAGCTGCATCTTGCGCTGGCACGCCATGCAACCAGCAAAATCGCTACGCTCGAAGATTTGCAGAGCGTGTCGAGTCTGGGCTTTCGCGGGGAGGCGCTGGCGAGCATTGCCGCGATTTCGCAGATTGCGCTGACGAGCCGCGAGCCTGGCGCTACGCACGGCTGGCGCGTGGAGGCCGCAAGCGGCATATTCGATGCACCGCAGCCCGCTGCGTCGCAGGTCGGCACGACGATCGAGGTGCGCGAGCTCTACTACAACACGCCGGCACGCCGCAAATTTCTGCGCACCGAGGCAACCGAGCTCGGTCACTGCGCAGAAACGTTCAACCGAATCGCGTTGTCGTGTCCGCAGGTCGCGATGAATATGCAGCACAACGGCCGCATGTTGAGTCGCCTGCCCGTGCAGACGTTCGAGCAGCGCGCCGGCGCGGTACTCGGAGTGGATTTCCAGGCCGCCTGCCTGAACGTCGAGGCGCAGTCGGGCGACGTGCGCGTTTCCGGACTGCTGGCGTCGCCCACGTTCAATCGCAGCTCGCGCGACTATCAGTATTTTTTCGTGAACGGACGCTTCGTACGCGACCGTTTGATTGCGCATGCGGTGCGGCAAGCTTTTCACGACGTCCTGCATCAGGAGCGCTTTCCCGCATTCGTGCTGTTTCTCGAGTTGGAACCGGCGAAGATCGACGTCAACGTACATCCGACCAAGAGTGAAGTGCGGTTCCGCGACTCCGGTGCGGTACATCAGTTTTTGTTGCACGCGCTGATGCGCACGCTGGGCGATGCACGCGCCGGCAGCGCGCCGGCGGCGGTCTCCCTCACGCCGAATTTCATACCGGCGGCGCCCGGAATGCCAGGTTTGTACCAATCGGCGCCGAGCGCAGCCACATTTGCGCAAAGCTTCGTTGCGCGTCAACGGCCGATGCCGCTGGGTACGGCGCAACCCGCCAGCTTCTATGATGTGATGTTCGGCCGCCGCGACACGCTGTCTCCGTCGCCCGCGGAGCAGCAGGAAATTCCGCCGCTGGGCTTCGCGATCGCGCAACTGTCGGGCGTCTATGTCTTGTCGCAAGCGCCCGCTGGACTCATCATCGTCGACATGCACGCCGCGCACGAGCGGATCATGTACGAAAAGCTGAAGACCGCGCTGGATCGTGATTGCATTCCGACGCAAGCGCTGTTGATCCCGGCAACTTTGAAAGCGAGCCGTTTAGAAATCACAGTCGTAGAAGAGAATGCCGACGCGCTCGCGCAACTCGGGTTCGTGGTCGCGGTGTTTGGGCCTGACACGCTGGCTGTACGATCGGTACCGGCGCCGCTGCAGGACGCCGATCCGGCCGGGCTCGCGCGCGACGTGCTGCGTGAAATCGGCGAGTTCGGCGCGAGCCGGGTTTTGCAGGATCGCCGTGACGAAACGCTGTCGACGATGGCCTGCCACGCCGCGGTTCGTGCAAACCGAATCCTCACCGTGCCGGAGATGAATGCGTTGCTGCGCCAGATGGAAGAGACCGAGCGATCAGGTCAGTGTAACCACGGTCGCCCCACCTGGACGCAGATTACGCTCGATCAGCTGGATTGCATGTTCCAGCGCGGCGAATAGCGGCTTAGCCGTTTCGCCGGCGGGCGGGTATCGATGAACGTGCCTGCCATCACGTCGATCGCTTTCCCAGTTGGGGATTCCACAAACCAGGTCGACTTACAAGCGCCGGTAATTCTTCTTGCGGGGCCCACCGCGTCGGGTAAGAGCGCGCTCGCAGCGCACCTGTGCGCACGCTTCTCGTGCGAAATCGTAAGCGTCGACTCGGCGCAAATCTATCGGCATATGAACGTCGGCACAGCCAAGCTCGGCGCCGATACGCTTGCGCGCATTCCGCATCATCTAATCGACATCATCGAGCCGACCGAGCGTTACTCGGCCGCGCGTTTCTGTACGGACGCCAATCTCGCGATTGCACAAATCCATCGCCGCGGACGGATACCGCTGTTGACGGGCGGCACGATGCTCTACTTCAAGGCGCTGCGTGAAGGCCTGAGCATGCTGCCGGAAGCCGACGCAGATACGCGCGCGATGCTCGACGAGATGGCCGCGCAATCCGGCTGGCCCGCGATGCATGAGAATCTACGGCGCATCGATCCGGAGACCGCAGATCGGCTGGAGCCCGGCGATGCGCAGCGCATTCAGCGTGCGCTCGAGGTGCATCACCTCACCGGTCAATCGATGTCCTCGCTGATCGGCAAAGGGCGGGCGAGCACTGTGCCGCACCGCTACATCGCAATAGCGATCGAACCGAGCCAACGCAGTGTGCTGCACGCACGCGTCGCTGCGCGTTTCAATGCGATGCTCGAGCTTGGACTGATCGCGGAAGTGCGCTCGCTGCGAGAGAACTTCGCGCTGACTGCTGCACATCCTTCCATGCGCTGCGTCGGTTACCGGCAGGTCTGGCAACACCTCGATGGCGAGCTGGATGCCGACTCGCTGCGCGAGCGAGGGGTCGCAGCCACGCGTCAACTCGTGAAACGACAGCTGACGTGGCTGCGCGCCTGGACCGATGTGCAGCGGTTCGATTGCCTGAACGACGATCTGCACGTGCGCGTGGAAGATTTTCTGACCGGCGCGCTCGCTCCGGCGGAACTAGACTTCCGGCCGACTTAGACTTCCGGCCGAATAAACTCTCGCCGAATTAATTCGAGGAGCGCTAACGTCTGATCGACGAAGCAGCGCGCAGCGAGTCTGCACGCGCGCAGCTTCGTTAAGAGGCGCGCTACTTCATGTCGGCCAGCGCATCGGCGCCGGCCTTCGCCACTTGTCCGTCCTGCTGCGACGTAACGCCGCTGACGCCGATTGCACCGATCACCTGGCCGCCGACGATCAGCGGCAAGCCGCCTTCCAGCGGCAGCGCGCCGAGCGCGATGATCGCATTGCGACCGCCCGCGATCGCGTCCTCAAATACCTTGGTCGAGCGTTTGAAGCCGACTGCCGTCTTCGCTTTTCTGAGCGCGACGTCGATGCTGCCGGTCTGAGTGCCGTCGATTCGCTGCAGATAGATCGGATGGCCGCCTTCATCGACAATGGTAATCACCACGGTCCATTTATTCTTGGTCGCTTCTGCCTCGGCCGCGGCGGCAAGCTTTTTAGCAGCCTCCAAGGTCAGCACTTTCTTGTCGGCGAGTTGCGCCGATGCCGAAAAGGACAAGCCTGATAAAGCGGCGATGAGCAGGGCGGTGGCGAGAGCTTTCAGATTGAGCATGAGGTCTCCTCGTTGAAATGGTTCAATTGGATTGTGCTGAGCGGGCCAATCGGATGAGACCGTTGCCGGTGATTTTTTTGGCTCGCGCATGCATTGCGCGAGTCGGCAACGGGACGCCTACGATACCTTTCCGAAGATCGAGACGCAACGCCGTGCTTATTTCCGTGGACGCGTGATCTGCGCATCTGCCGTGCCGCGCGCAAACGTGACCTGCACCGATTCCCCCGCAGTCAGGCGATCGCTATCGGACACGATTTCGCCGTCCGTCTTGCTGACGATTGCGTAACCGCGCTCGAGAACGGATTGCGGACTCAGGGCGCTGAGCTGGCCTTGCAGGCGTGAGATAAGCGATCCGTGCAACGCGACCTGACGTGCCGCTGCCGCTGCGAGCCGCTGCGCAAGACGCTGCTGATGCGCAGCCGCCGCATCGAGATCCGGCAACGCCCCCGCCAGCCGATGTTGCACTTGCGTCGCGCGGAATTCCTGTTGATCTATGAAATGCGACGCGCAACGCGTCAATTGCTTGCCGAGTTGTACGAGATGGCGTGCGCGCAGGCGAATGCGCTCACCAGGATGGGTCAGACGACGGCCGAGAAAATCGACCTGCTGCATGCGCCGCTCCAAACGGCGCATCGAGGCGCGTTGCATACGCGCGTTCGATACGGCTAGTCTGGCGGCAAGCTCGGTTCGATTCGGGGTCACCAACTCCGCAGCCGCGGTCGGCGTCGGCGCTCGTGCGTCGGCAACGAAATCCGCAATGGTAAAGTCGGTTTCGTGGCCGACACCGCAAACAACGGGGATGGTGCACGCGACGATCGCACGCGCTACCACTTCTTCGTTGAACGACCACAAATCTTCGATGCTGCCGCCGCCTCGGCACAAGACGATTACGTCGCATTCCTCACGCGCGCTGGCGAGCTTCAGCGCCGCAACCAATCTGGCCGCAGAGCCTTCGCCTTGTACCGGCGTAGGATAAACAATCACCGGAATGGCGGGCATCCGTCGGCGCAAAGTAGTCAGCACATCTCGCAACGCGGCCGCGTTTGCCGAAGTTACGATACCGATACATTGCGGAAATGCGGGCAGCGGCTTTTTATGTTCCGCGGCGAACAATCCTTCGGCGTCCAGGCGCGTCTTCAGCTTTGCGAACGCTTCGAACAGGACGCCCAGCCCGGCACGGCGCATAACATCGACATTGAGCTGAAACTCGCCTCGCGCTTCATAAAAGCTCGGGCTCGCGTGCACTTCCACCTGCATTCCGTTCGCGATCTCCCAGTCGATGTGCTGCATTCGGTGGCGAAACATGACGCAGCGCACTTGCGCGGTCTGGTCTTTGAGTGAGAAGTAACAGTGGCCCGATGATGCGCGCGCAAAGTTCGACACCTCGCCGGCGACCCAGAGCAGTGGGATGCCGCGCTCGAGTACCTTTCGCGCGAGAGAATTCAATGCCGCGACGCTGATCGGGGCGTCCCACGACGCATCCTTTGCAGGTGCCGGCGTGAAGTCCAAGTTCGTTTGCATGCGCTGAGAACTCCGATTCGGCCCAGGTTCAAGTTGCGATCGCGCGCACTGTCAGCGGAACGACTACAATGGCTGTCAGAGGCACCGCCCGGAAAGCCCCGTATTTAGGGGCTTTCCGGGCGGCTCGCCCGGGTTAATCCACATTGGCCATAAGCAGCATTTGCATTTCCCGCAAAACCCCGCCGCTTAAGGCCCTCTTATCTTATATACCTGTATTTAAAAACATTTACTATTGCATATTTTTTAAGCGCGAGACTAAAACGCCTTGCAGGAATGCGACTTAAGCGTTTTGTTTACACTCTATGCACATAGTTATCCACAGACTCTGTGGAAAAGTTAACTCGATCTTATTTGCCGGTCTCATGTCAAGCAATCGATGCCGAAAGGTGCTCCGGTTGCTCAATCGTGAAGCGCAGTTTAAAGTCGCGCTTCCTCAATCCAACCCGCCCGGAGATTAACGCCACGTGTTGCACATCATAGAAGCAGCGGGCTGGCCGATTTGGCCGCTGATCTTAGCGTCGATCATCGCGCTCGGCATTATCGTTGAGCGTGCCTGGTCGCTACAGCGCGGGCGGGTCGTACCTCGCGAGTTGTTACCGACCGTCGCACAAGAAGTAAAGCAAAAGGGCGTGACGCAGGATCTGCTCAATCGTCTGTCGCAAGGTTCGCTGCTCGCTCGTATTTTCGCGGTGGGCTTGAAGAATGTGCGCAGTCCTCGCGAGGTAATGAAAGAATCGCTGGAAGAAGCCGGGCGGGTCGCGGTGCACGAACTCGAACGCTTTCTGACTACGCTGGGAACCATCGCCTCGCTGGCGCCGATCATGGGACTGCTGGGCACCGTCGTCGGTATGATCGAAATCTTCGGTGCGCAGGGCGGCGGCTTGGGCGCGGCTAGCAATCCGCAGCAGCTGGCGCATGGGATTTCGGTTGCGCTGTACAACACCGCGTTCGGCCTTATCGTTGCCATCCCGAGCATGATCTTTTATCGCCACTATCGAGCGCGCGTCGACGGCCTGGTGGTCGAAATGGAAACGCAAGCCATCAAGCTGGTCGAAATCGTGCACGGCGAGAGACAGCAGTAGCATGGATTTCCGACGAGGCCATGGCCGCGAAGAGCCGGAAATGAATCTAGTGCCGATGATCGACGTATTGCTCGTCATCGTGATTTTCCTGGTGGTGACTACGACCTACTCGCGCTACTCCGAGCTGCAGATCAATTTGCCGACCGCAGAGGCGAGTACGCCGCAGGAAAGGCCGAATCAGCTCAACGTGGCAGTAACCGCCAACGGACAATACGTCATCGAGCGGCAGGCGCTAACCGCCACCGACCCGGCAACGATTAGTGCCGAGCTCAAGCGCGCCGCGCGCGGGAACCCCGATCCGATGATTATCATCAACGCCGACGGGAACTCTACGCATCAGTCCGTCATCAACGTGATGGAAGCCGCACGCCTCGCCGGCTTCGCACGCATTACCTTCACTACTCAATTGCCCACCCGCTGAGCTCACTGCTCGGCCTTAAGTAAGGCCAAGCGCGCTGCGCTTGTGTCGATGACTGTTCTCGTTCCCCATTGGCTCACCGTTGGCTCGGCGCTCGTCGCAACGCGCCGCATATGCGTTCGCCTGCTGCGTGGGACGTGCGGGGCAGACAGCGTATTGCCGTCCCCGAGCCTGACTTCCAGTCTGCGCCGCACGCGACAGCTGACGATCTTCGCTATCGCGGCCCTGATCCTCCAGCATTCGGCAGTCGCGCAAAGCTTCAGCTACCGGGTAGAGATCACCGGACCGGAGCCGGTAGCCAAGCAACTCCGCGCGAATCTGGATATCGAGCGCTGGAGTCACCACGCCGATGTGACCGAGGGACAATTCGAGCAGCTGTTTCATAGCGCGCCCGATCAGATTCGCGAGATCCTCGCCACCGACGGCTACTTCTCGCCGGAACTCGATGCCGCGCTCGAGCCTGGCACAACGCCGATCGCGCGCTTCGCGATCCGTCCAGGCGAGCCGACACGCATCGAAAAGATCGACTTCAAAGTCGTTGGCGCTGTCGCGCAGGATCCCGAAGGACCAGCCAGGATCGAGGAGGCCAGCCGCACGTTGGCCATCAAGGTCGGGGACATTTTCCGCCAGGCGAACTGGACCGCAACCAAAGACGCCGCCGTGCACAGCTTGGCTCGGCTGCGCTATCCGACTGCGCGCATCGTCAGCAGCCGCGTGCAAGTCGATCCGGTCGCGCGGACCGCCGACGTCGCGCTCGAAATCGATAGCGGCACACCGTTTGTTTTCGGCGGGCTCAGAGTGGTCGGCTTGCAGCGCTACCCCAAGCAAATCGTTGAGAATCTCAATCCGATTCGCCGCGGCGACGTCTACGATGAGGACGTGCTGATCAAATTTCAGCGCCGCCTTCTCGCCACCGGCTATTTCGCGACCGCGATCGTCACCACGCGGGTCGAGGGCAGAAACAGCGGGCGCACGCCGGTGGTTGTGAGCGTCGTCGAGGCGGCGTCGCAGCATGTCGAGGTCGGCATCGGCGTGAGCACCGACCGCGGGCCCCGCGGTCAGCTCGACTATCGCGACAACAATCTTTTCAATCGCGCCTGGAAGCTGTCCGCTGGGCTTTACGTGGACCGCTTGTCGCAATCGGTCAGCACCGGCCTGCAATTCCCGCGAATGGAAAACGGCTGGCACTACGGCCTCGAAGCCAAATTCAAGAACGAAGATATTCAAGGCCAGCGCATCACGTCGTGGAGCACGACCGGTCTGCACACGTATACCACCGAGGAATACGAATCTTCGCAGGCGCTGCAGTTCCTGACTGAGCGCAGCGCACTCAACGATGGCACCAGCGATAACCGGCAGGCGTTGTTTCTCAATCAGAGCTGGACCTGGAACGGGCTCGACGATCTTATCAATCCGCGCCGCGGTTATCTGGCCAACTTGCAGCTCGGCGGCGCTTCCGCATCTTTATTGTCGACGCGCAGTTTCGGACGCGTTTACGGCCGGATCAATTATTTGCA